>JAGBFU010000068.1 GCA_017936285.1 Marinifilaceae bacterium
GAGCTTGCTCAAAAATATGGATATACATAAAACAAAAAAGGAGCAAAGCTCCTTCATTAAATTTCTTTGTAAGGGCCCCTCCGCTAATTAGTTATAATCATTGCTGAGGTTCGAACCCTATCAGCCTCACCCTTAGTATCATATCTACGGAAAAGCAAAGCAGAACGAGTAAAACGAATATCATACCAAGGCTGCAACTCCACCTTCTCGGTTATTACAGTTGTTCCAACAGTAAACTTCGCCTCATCGCCCTCGCCCTTGATAACACCTCTTTTTATCAATGATGGCTCTACATAGAACATAGGCACATTACTCTCTACACTGATTCTGTCACTCGGTTCCATTTTATTGGTCCCAAAAAAATCATCATAATACAAACCATAATTACCTATATCCGCTCCCAACAAGACTGGCCCGTACGAGAATGCGACATACTCCGCATTATCACCCAAAGTATTCAAATCAAGTTGTTGCGTAAGATTGAGAGTTATGACATCACCCTCCATCCAGGCGTGACGCAACTCAACATATCCATCCGAATTGGGTTCCAATTTATAACGCACTCCATTTATAAAAGCATTTGAAACACTTGATAGCGACCAATCTGCATGACGCAAATAGATTGAAAACTCCTTACCCGGCGCATCTGTTATAAAAAGAGTTGTCCTGCCCTGGTTAGGGAATTTGGTTTGTTGCATTAGCGAGATTCCCAACTTCTCACTCCACATAGACGATGGCACAAATAAATTTACATAAAGAGCAGAGTCTGTATGAGCATAAACCATCTCCGTAAATTGTGAAGCATACTCTATAGCCGACTGCGCACAGCAAGAGACACTCTCATACGCTGTTGCGTACTTTTTGTAATGACCGGGTCTTAGAGAAGCATAATAGGCTACCATACCCCCATCCAACTCATAGGCCGCAAAAGCCTGATTATAGAGAGCTTTCTCATAATATGCCACCATTTTCTTGTCGCCGGTTATTTGATACAACTCTCTGGTCAACTCCATTAAGTCAAGGGCATTACACAACTCCGAACCCCGCAGATTATCAATATTATTCAAAAGCTCCGACTTGTGCACAAACTTACCATCAATACCCACTCCACCGGTTATCCATACATAGTTATCAATAATATTATGCCATTGCTCAATAACTACAGGAAGATATATTGAATCTGGAATATATTTACACAAACTTACAACGCCGTACATATCCGCCAATATCAAGCGAATATCTCTACCATTCAAAGTATCAAGATTTACAACACTTGATTTACTGATTAACCTCTCAGCATATTTAAGATATTTATCATCGCCAGAAATCTCATATAGTTGTACGAAGGGCTTACTTAAACTACTCAACCCCAACGTAAAAAGCTCAGCTTCATGAGTTGGAGCCACCTTCTCCAATACATCGGTTTGCAAAGCATCGGCATAAGCTACAAGTATCTCTTTCGCCAACTCATTTTTGCTGACATTGTATATATCACACAATCCACTTAATAGTTTTTGAGCAGTATAGAATGTCTCCTTTGCCAAATCATACTGATCCGCACTAAGGACAACATCGGAGTTGGTAACCACCTCCCAAATTCCCCTCATAGGCAAAGGTGCAAGGATGGGGGTCCCCGTTTTACCTGCCTCCTGGCACTTTTTCAACTCTTTCAAAACAACATCCACAGAATCAAGTAACAGATTGTCCAACGACAATT
This sequence comes from Marinifilaceae bacterium, assembly GCA_017936285.1. Classification (GTDB taxonomy): domain Bacteria; phylum Bacteroidota; class Bacteroidia; order Bacteroidales; family Marinifilaceae; genus RGIG9079. The sequence goes on from JAGBFU010000068.1 coordinate 1,718, forward strand.
GGTACATATCTGCTGCTGCACTCAGATAACTGCCAAGCAACTCTCCATTGACACTGCCATAACTTGAACTTTTAGCAACCAATGGATGTATTGGATAGGGCTTTATCCTACTTTTTATTCCTGCTCCGGTTTTAAACGAGGCCACAAGTTTATGAACACTCAGCGATAAGATATAGTTTTGGTTTAATGACTGAACCTCTTTAAAATCTCCTCGTGTTATTGAAACATCGGAAAGAGGCAACAACTCCATTTTATAACTATCCTGAGCCTTTAATGTGAATGCACCAAACAGAGCGAGCATCAACACTGCAAAAACCTTTGTATTCATGACCTGTCGCTTTAAAAATAGACAAAAGCTAATTTTTACAAATTTATCTATTTTTACAGAACTAAACAACAAACAACAAGGGCATTCAATATTTTTAACATACTGAATGCCCTAATCTGGTATATCATCAATCTCTTATAGCTCTTTTGCCTGCTTTTCGGTTCGAGTATATTTAAACTCATCTACATCCACAAATCCTCCCGATTGGAGTGTTGCATAGTTAAAGATAGCAAAACGGTATCCCATAAAGTGAACCAGATTATAGACCATCTTCAATGGTTGTCCCAATGCTGTCCACTCCTTACCATTCAATGAATAGAAGAAGGTTGCCTCATCGCAAGTAAAATCGAAATCAACTCGCAAATCTATTGAGTTTTGGGCCAATGGAATCTCTTCAATAACTCTACCGCGGTCGGTCATGGCAAGTGTCATTCCATTCTCCCCTCTCTTTACTGTCAAGGTTCCCTCTTGCGAAGAGAATGCAGCCAATCCTGCACAATCGCCTACTGCCATATTACTTAAATCCAACTTGACTGCACCTGAACACTTCTCTCCCTCTGTACGCTGAGTCAAACTATTGCGAGCCTCAAATATCGAGTTTACTACTCTACCGGTTTTTAAGCGCATATAACCGGTACGCTCGGCCAATGACCATAGAGAATTATCGGGGTTGTGGTTCCACTGCCAGGTCAATCCCAACTCCTTAGAGGAGAAGTTATCGCTCACTACCAATTTACCCTTGTTCGGCTTCACCCCTTTTATTGGGACCTGCATCACAACGGGAACATTGCCATTCTCATCACCAAGCATTGGCCATCCATCAATCCAGGTCAATGGCATCAACACGGGTACTCGGCCAACGGCTTCGTGATCCTGAAATAGCATTGCGTACCAATCTCCATACTGGGTATCAACAAATGCTCCCTGCGCCACTCCATGGTTGGGAAAGTCCATATCACAACTAAGAATCTGCTTCATTTCGTATGGTCCCTCAACTTTATCTGAACGAAAACACAACTGAGTGCGGATTCCTCCTGCAGGCCACCATATAAATGTCATGTAGTAGGTCCCATTTATCTTATAGAAGTGTACCCCCTCTAACAAACCTTTAGGCTCGCCATGTACAACCTCTACATCCAAACCCCCATGATTGATGCCCGATAAATCATCATAGAATTCCACTATACGCACATGCCCTGCTCCGTATGCCAAATATACCTTGCCGTTGTCATCGAAAAGCATTGATGGATCGTGGTAATACTTATCCATCTTTGCTCTCTGCTCCCACTTACCAAACGGATTGGTTGTTGTGTAGAGATATGAGCAGTTTCCTGAACCCCAAAAGGCATAATAGACTCCATTATGGTATCGTAACGAGCTTGCCCACTGGCCTTTTCCATAAATGGCTCCACCCTCTAAGTTGTTGGCAGGGGATTCATTTATGGAGTCGTACAAATAGCTAACTATCTCCCAATGAACCAAATCTTTCGAGTGCATAATCGGTGCACCGGGCATCATGTGCATTGTTGTACTGATCATAAAGTAATCCTCGCCCACTCTGATCACATCAACATCGGGCACATCGGAATAGATTACCGGATTTACAAACTCCGCACTCTGCTCTTCACTTTTACACCCTACACATAGCACAGAGAGCAACACGATTCCTATAAGGAATTGATAAAGACTTTTGGCACACATAGCGTTATATATACATAGAAATTATTGCCTCGTAAAGCTCCTGTTTTCCACTCTTCTGCTCCGGTTCTCCATGTAACTGAGCATACTCTACCAGTTGCTCCATTGTCAATGAACCATTCTCGAAAAGTTTACCATAACCGGTATCAAATGATTCGTATCGTTTGCTTAACATTGCTCTATACTCCGACTTCTCCCATATCTCTGCAGCACTTAACAATGCACGCGCCATAGCATCCATTCCGGAGATGTGTGCAATGAATATATCTTCAAGGTCTGTTGAGTTTCTGCGAGTCTTTGCATCGAAATTCGTTCCACCATTGCCAAAGCCGCCATTACGTATTATCTGCAACATTGCCTGTACAAGTTCAAATTGATCTATCGGGAATTGGTCGGTATCCCAACCGTTCTGATAATCTCCACGATTTGCATCAATCGAGCCCAACATTCCATTATCGACTGCCACTGCCAGCTCATGCTCAAATGTATGGCCGGCAAGCGTTGCATGATTTACCTCGATATTTACCTTGAAATCCTTCTCCAATCCGTGCGCTTTCAGGAAACCAATAACTGTCTCGGTATCGAAATCGTATTGATGCTTGGTTGGCTCCATAGGCTTCGGCTCAATAAGGAATGTTCCGGTAAATCCCTTTGCTCGTGCATAGTCGCGAGCCATTCTCAACATTTGGGCCAAGTGCTCCTTTTCACGCTTCTGGTCGGTATTTAAGATAGACATATATCCCTCACGTCCGCCCCAGAATACATAGTTGGTACCACCAAGTTCTATTGTTGCGTCAATTGCATTCTTAATTTGAACTGCAGCTCTTGCCACAACATTAAAGTCAGGATTAGTAGCAGCTCCATTCATATATCGCTTATGGCCGAATACATTGGCAGTTCCCCACAACAACTTTATTCCTGTCTGCTCCTGCTTCTCCTTCAAGTAGGCCACAACTGTTTTCAAATTCTCTTCATACTCCTGAATAGACGAGGCCTCGCTTATTAAATCAACATCATGAAAACAGTAGTACTCAATTCCTACCTTCTGCATAAACTCGAAACCGGCATCAACCTTATCCTTAGCAGCCTGAATAGGGTTGTTACTCTCATTCCAGGGGAAACTCTTTGTTCCTCCTCCAAACTGATCACCACCCTCGGCACAAAGGGTATGCCACCATGCCATTGAAAATTTCAACCAATCCCTCATTTTACGCCCCAAAACAATCTGTTCCGGATTGTAATAACGAAATGCCATTGGATTTCTGCTATCGACACCCTCGAATGGGATCTTACCAACCCCAGGGAAAAACTCTCTATTTTTCATATTCTCTATTTTCTTAATCTTCTGTATTCACTTCTGTCAAATCTGTATAAGCAGGCAGCTCTGTGCGATACATTACTTTCACGCTCCTCGGTTCGCTTTATGTAAGGGAGCGCCAATGCTCTGCGCGAGAAGTTGCGCACATCATATTTGGTATCGTTTATAACCTCACTCAATCTTCTGAACTGCACCATGGTAAATTTCTTTGGCAACAGTTCAAAATATATATCAGGCGAGGCTTCAACGTTGTTCCGCAGACTCTTTAATGCATCACGAATAATTCTATTGTGGTCAAACGCCAGAACTCCTACATTTTTTACATCCTCCCAAGTTGCATTGTGCAGAATTGAAAGTTGAGAACTCTTTGAGTCCAATTTCAAAAGTGCAAAGTAGGCAACCGTTACAATACGACTAACCTGGCGAGGAAGCCTCATAAAACGCTCCAGCCACAAAATATCTTTAGGATTGGAGGTGCGCTCTAAATCTCCGTATGTTCGGAATTGATGCAACTCAATATTTTCAAGTCCTGTCAACTCTTTCAGAACCCTCCTTGCCGCACTATCGACCGACTCATTATCGTATATCAAGCTTCCCGGCAACTTTCTGTCATTATATACCCCGTCCGAGGATTTGCCTGTCTGATTGACAAGCAAAACCTTTAACGAAGCGCCATCATATCCAATCAACACACAATCGACCGAGATATTCAGATTAATGTTATTGCCGGACATAACTCTTTACAATTTAACAGTTACGCTCTTACCATTGTACAAAACACCCAGTTCCTTATCGGTTCCGGCAACTTTTACAACGAATATACGCTCCTTCAACATTCCATTGTATGAACCTTGACGCTTTCCGATTGTCAACTCTTGAGTGGTCTCATTCCAAGAGAATGGAATTTCAGTGTATTCACCCTTCTCAAAGTTATAGCCATCAAACTCATCCTCGTAAAGTGTAAACTGACCGTCCGCACCAGGATAAACCTTTATCTCAAGTTTGTCCCATCTCTTCTCGGTTGAATACTGTACATCCGGTCCGTATGGCATAATGCTTCCGGCTTTGATATATACTGGGAACTCGTCAATAGGAGTCGGACGATTGACATTCTGACCTCCATCAAATTCCTGCTCAGTAAAGTAGTCCCACCACGCTGTACCTGCCGGCAAATATGCCTTTGCGCTCTTTACAACACTGAAATCCTCGGTTCCATTGTTATTAGGTTCCGGTTGTCTGTCATTACTCCATCCCTTGTCAGTGTACATCTTCTCGGTAATAGCTGCAACCAAAATATTTTTACCATACATAAACTGTGTCGGCAGGTTCTGTGCAGCCTTATCATTTGGGAAGTCCATCAACAAGGGGCGAATAAAGTTTCCTCGCTCGGTGGCAACCTGCCATGCTGTAGTATAGCTATAAGGCAACAAACGGTAACGCAACTCTATAAACCTCTTTTGTGCATCGAAAGCCCAATCTCCAGGCTCTCCGAATTGATAAATCTCAACTTTAGTAGGACTTGAGTTATGTGAACGCATAACAGGATTAAATGTTGCCATCTGTAACCAACGAACATGTAACTCCTGATACTCCTTATTCTTTACATTATCGCCGTATGACCATGCAAAGAATCCGCCAATATCAGAGTTCCAATATGGGTTTCCACACAACACAAAATTTTGTGCCGCAGCAATCTGACTCTTTAACACTGACCACAATCCATAGACATCGCCACTCCACACTCCTGCGGTATAACGCTGCTGTCCGAATGCTGCGCTTCGGGTCATTAGATATGCACGACGCTTTGGATCACTTACACGAAGTTTCTCATACACATTCTTTACGCAAGCTATAGGATAGACATTCTTCATTCTGCGATATGAACCATAATACATTTTGTTCTGCATATCCTTCTCTGTACGATCAAAGTGATCCGGCTCAGTTCCGTCAAGCCACCACGAGTCCATATCCATTGCAAGAATATTTTTCAAATGGTTCCAGTAAATTTCTCCAGATTTTGGATGAGTCGGATCGTATGCTTTAACGCCAATTCCTGTCGGCCAAGTGGAGAAGTCCAAAAGTGCATTAATCGAATCCAATGACTTGTACTGCTCGGTTGCAGGACCAAATGAGGGCCAAACAGAAATCATGATATGAGCATTGTTGGCATGAACCTCATCTATCATTGCCTGTGGATCTGGGAATAGTGGATTATCAAAACGCATTGAGTTCCACATTGGATCGGTAAGATCTGCACCCCAATAGCGCCAATCCTGAATTACACCATCAAGAGGTACCTGCAAATCGCGATACTTGTGTAACATTTCAAGAAGCTGAGCCTGGCTCTCATAACGCTCTCGACACTGCCAGAAACCCAAAGTCCACAAAGGGCACATTTGAGCCTCTCCAGACATTTCGCGTACCGCAGAGATTACCTCATCGGCATTATTACCAACAAACAGATAGTAATCTATACAATCGCCAACCTCTGAATCAAAAAGGGTTCCGTTTTCACTATCCTCAAATATTGATGCAGAGTAGTTATCCCAATACAAGCCATAACCTTTGGGCGAGTATATATAAGGAATACAGATATGCATATTACGGTTAAACATCTCATACTTCATACCACGCTGGCTCATTGCTCCGCGTTGCTGCTGTCCCAATCCGTAAATATCCTCATCCTTGTCCAAAATAAAAGTTTGAGCGACACGATATGTGGCCTCGCCTATATCACTCTTAGGCTCAAAAATAGTTGAACCACACTTCTCCTTTATAAGAGATGTTCCACAAGGTCTGGTAAAAGAGATTACCCCCGTTTTCTTATCTACTGTTACTACTATATTTTCAGATGTGTAACAATATGCATCATCAAGTTCAGAACTCTTTACCTTAACCTTCTCAGGCGATTTGATTATTGAGTATGTTACCTTCACCTTCTTATTTCCCTCCGGGTACTTCAACACTCGCACAATACTTGGAGTGTAGAAGGTAATCTCGGTTGTTACTCCGTTAAGTGTATGCTTGGCCGTACACTTTTCACTCTCCGATTTAGGAGCCGCATTCAGCGTTGTTAAGCAAAATAACAATGCCGCCAAAATGGTAGTAATCTGTTTCATAGTGATATTGTATTATTTATTATTGTTCTCGATAGAACAAAGTTAGCCACAACATTTGCCCATTCAAACTAAATTTAATAGAATTTTTATAAATATTGTATTTTTGACAATAACCCCTATCACAAAGTTGGTATATCCGTCTAAATAGTTTGGCACGATTTTTGCTACGCCGAGAGGGTAAAACAGATGGTAAAATATAATTTAATAAGATGAAGAAGGGTATTTTATTTCTCTCAGCAATTGCATTTGGTTGTATTGCTTGTAGTGAAACAGAAAATGATATTGATGATGCAAAGGTAAGAATCTCTGTCGAGACGGTATCACAAATCACCGATTCAAGAGCCTCTGCAGCTCTGCCAACCTCGTTCTATATAGCATGGAGTGGCAGACAAAACGGGCAGTATGCATTCACCAATTCAAGCGACACATATTTCCGCGAACAGACTTTGCGTCCCGGAGATTATGAGTTTATCGCATATAATCTAGAGGTCGAGAATGAGGCATATCCAATAGACTCAAAGGGCGAGGCTTATTACAAAAGCGATGTTGTAGCCGGCACTATTGAGAGCGGAGTTAACGACATAGCCTTAGTAGCAAAGGTTGCCAATGCTCAGGTTAATATCACATTTGACAACACTCTGACATCTATTGTTAGCGATTATATCGCAACCGCATTCACCGAGAATAATCCAGACAGAAAGCTAACATTCTCTGAAAGCGACAATATCGGAGCATGGTTTGCTGCAGGAGAAAAGATAATGCTCTCTATACAATATTTCTATGGAGGCGAAACAAAGAGTTTCGATCTGACATTACCGACCGAGATAAAGATAGGCGACGTTACAGAAAATTTTGACGGAACTCTGAAAGCCGGTAATGCCTACACATTCAACATTGGTTCAAGCGTTGCCGATGGTATGCTAAACGTAACCATCAACTCAACATTAAGCGATGCAAATGGCTTTGTTACAGTTGACCCTACAATTGATCCGGAGATTTGAATATTTAATACAATATCAAAAAACTATAAAACAAGGGGGGGTGTCCAACAAGTTTTGTTAGACACCCCCTTGTTTTAGAAGGTTGTAATTTTAGGCCTGCAAAAAGCGCATTTGACCGAAGGTAAACAAGCATTATGAGGGCGAGTAAAACAATAAAGCAGCCTTGTTAGACCGTGTCACTTAACCAGAAAAAAAAGTCCGTCCAACTTATGTTGAACGGACCAAGAAATCCTATGAAAGATTCTTATTCTTTTGGATCGTAAGCCCACTTACAATAGATAGAACCCCATGTAAATCCGGCGCCGAAGGCTGCAAAGATCAAATTATCACCTTTATGCAAATCCTTCTCCCACTCATACAAACACAATGGAATTGTAGCAGAAGTTGTATTTCCATACTTTTGGATGTTAATCATAACCTTCTCTGGTGGCAAGCCCATTCTATTGCCTGTTGCATCAATGATTCGCAAATTTGCCTGGTGAGGAACCAACCACGCAACATCGTCGCTGGTCAAGTTGTTGCGCTCCATAATCTCGGCAGCTACATCTGCCATATCGGTTACTGCATACTTGAATACAAACTTACCATCTTGATACACAAAGTGCTCACGGTTCTCTACGGTCTCATGTGAAGGAGGATTCAAGGAACCACCTGACTTCATATACAAGTGGTGGCGTCCCATTCCGTCTGAGCGAAGGATGTGATCCATAACTCCTACCTCCTCTTCTGTTGGTTCAAGAAGTACAGCAGTAGCTGCGTCTCCGAATAAAGGACAGGTTGTTCTATCTGTATAGTCTGTTATTACAGACATCTTCTCTGCAGAAACCAATACAACCTTCTTATAACGTCCTGTCTCTATGAACTGAGTTGCAGTAACCAAACCAAATACAAATCCGGTGCATCCCGAATTCAAATCAAAACCAAATGCATTCTTAATTCCTGCCATATCAGAAATAATCTGTGCATTCGCAGGGAAATGGTGATCTGCAGTAACTGTCGTACAAATTACTACCTCAACCTCCTCTGGTTTTGTTCCGGTCTTCTCCAACAACTCCTTCACAGCCTCGGCTCCCATCCAGGCACTACCCTTGGTAGGATCCTTCAAGATGTGTCTCTCCTTAATTCCCACACGGGTCATAATCCACTCATCCGAAGTATCAACCATCCGGCTTAACTCCTCGTTATCCAGGATATACTCGGGAACATAGTGTCCTATACCCGTAATCGCAGCTCTTACCTTCTTCTCCATAATAGCTATTATGCTACAGTTGATTTCTCAATAGCCAACTTACCTCTGTAATATCCGCACTCAGGACATACAGTGTGATACTTTACTGCTGCACCGCAGTTTGAACACTTTACAACTCCGTTTACAGAGATTGCATCGTGTGATCTTCTCTTATCACGTCTGGTACTTGACTGTTTGTGTTTAGGATGTGCCATTTCGTTTTAAATTATTTAGTTATTAATCAAATTCTTTAATGCGTCCCATCGTGGATCAGTTGGCTTATTGTCCTCATCGATAAGGTATTTATTGAGTACCTCCTGCATATCGCCATCGCACTCACCATCGGGGTGAACAACTCGAATTGGATAATTAATGATGTACGTCTGGTATATCAACTCTGCCAGGTCTATATAATCCTGATCCGGCTCAATAACCAAATAATCATCATCAATACTCTCCTCGCGTCCGCTCTCTTTGGCATATACCGAATAACTCTCATCAATCGGCAACTCCAAATCACCAAGACATCTGTCGCAAACTGTAATCACTGTTCCTGACAAATGCACGGTCAACTCCATCAACAAAGATGATTTTTTCATCACCACCTCAGCCTTTAGAGCCCCGCTTGTCCCTTGTGTTGAGTCAAAATTATCAAAAAAACGAGAGTCCAAATCATAGGTCCAGGTGTGTATTCCCTCACCTAACCCTCTGAAAGCCACTCTATATTCTGTTAATTTCTCCACCTTAATCTACATAGAACGGCGCAAAATTACAAAAAAACTGAAACTTACGCAACTCACACGCCAAAATTCTTTACTACGTATATATCAGCAAGCTACTTCATAAAGATAAAATAGACCGCTAAAATCAAACATATAAACGCAGCTACGTGATTCCATTGCAATGTCATATTACCGAACATAAACATTGCCATAATGGTAAATACCGATAGCGATATCACCTCCTGAATCACCTTCAACTGCATCAATGTAAAGGGGCCTCCATTCTCGATAAAGCCTATTCTATTTGCAGGGACCTGTAACATATACTCAAATAGAGCTACTCCCCAGGACAACAATATAACACCTATTAATGGCCAATTCGAGGTTACATTATTATTCTGTAATTTCAAATGTCCATACCAGGCAAGTGTCATAAAGACATTTGAACCAATCAACAATAGAATTGTGTATAAAGCCGACATACTCTCTTTTCTTAAAAAACTCAGAAGCTGCCTTGCAAATCCGGCAGCCTCTGAATCTGATTTATTAAATGAATTTCTCTCTCTTACGCATACTGTTCAACCCCACTATCAACAACACTACTCCAATCGTAATCACTGCAATCCTATTATAGAAAAGTGTGTCATAGAAGATAATTGGATTCTGCTCCAACGGTATATCGTATGGATTCATCAGAACATTCCAATAACTCACACCTAGAACCATATCCAGGAAGAAGAGTAATATTCCCACAATAATCAAGACTACCGCAGTTCCATTTCCATTTCTGAGAATAGTACTGAACATAAAGGCGCACATTCCTATAAAGAATGCCGGTACCATGACCTGAGCAGCTATTTCGATGGGTTGAACCTCAACTACAATCCAGTTGGTCAGATAGGCCATTGCAAGGATTGTAACGTAGGTTATTACATATGCTATAAATAGCCTGAACAACCACACCTTATACCTATAGTTGGGGATACCAAATATCACCTCAATAATTTTAGTATCCTGATCATTCTGAATACCAAAACTGGTAGGATAGAAGATTAAGAGTAACGAGGGTACAAGCAACATTGTAAAACCACTCGCCTCTGTAATCTCTTCGTCTGATAGCACATATATCGCAACTATCAACATATAGAATCCGATAGCCGCCAGTATAAAGTATGGGAACTTATTTCCAAATACAATCTTTACATTGTATTTAATAAAGTTATATAGTACTGTAAAAAACTGTCTCATATCTCTATCTGTTTAGTCCAGAACCGGTAATAAGTTCCTCGTGATTAGCAATCTTAACACCTCTCAACAACCAAAGGTATGAATCCTCAAGTACCGGAGTTGTCTTTACTGCATCCGGTGCAGGCTTACTCTCGCTCAAGCAACGTACACGAATCATCTCTCCGTTACGGATATGGTGTACTATCAGCAACTCCTTAGGCAAAGCTGCAAACTCTTTTAGCGAGGTCTCGAAGGTCCAGCAAACATCCTTGGCAATATTTACCATATCATTCGGAGTTCCGTAGTACTTCACCGATCCCTTACTGATTACACCCACCTGATTACATGAGCTGGCAATATCCTCAATAATGTGGGTAGAGAAGATAACAATTCTGTTCTTAGAGAGCTCAACCAGAAGGTTCCTGAAACGAATTCTCTCACGAGGATCCAATCCGGCAGTAGGCTCATCCACAACAAGTATTCGTGGCAAATGCAACAGAGTCTGGGCAATTCCGATTCTCTGCTTCATTCCACCGGAGAAGCCTCCAATCTTCTTATCCTTCTTATCCATCATATGAACTGCATCCAATACCTCGGCAACTCGTTTTCTTCTTACCTCGGTATTGTAGATACCTTTCAATAGCGCCTGATAATCAAGATAATCCCAAGCGCTAAGATTCTCGTAAGTTCCAAATTCCTGTGGCAAATATCCAATCAATCCCTGCAACTCCTCACGTTTCTCCTGAGTATCTATGCCATTGATGAATATCTTACCATAGCTCTGCTCAAAGATTCCGCAAATTGTACGCATAAGAGTTGTCTTACCGGCTCCATTCGGTCCTAAAAGTCCGAACATTCCGGGGTGTATTTCCAATGATACACTATTCAACGCCTTAAACGGTTTCTTCTGAACTCCGATAATCGGCATCTTTGTTGCATAGTAGTAAGCAATTCTCTTCAGCTTCCTGAAACGCCCCTTTATATTCTCAGGACGAATCTGTCTGCTTTGAATTCTGTTAGCAATTACCAATGTTCCCAATATGATATACCATATCGTTCCCTCCATAATTGCAAGTCCCGAATTGTCAAACATTATCAGTGAGTGCACAATGGTATATGCTGGCATTACCCAGTAAGCCATCTTATATGCACCCTTCATGATTCCCGCAAATAGTCTGAGACGCTTATTACGGAAATATTGATACAACACTTTAAATACCTTTTTACATGCCAACCATGCCATTATTCCTGCAAACATTCCCCAGAAGGTGGTCTCAAGATACATGAAAGCGAAGTAAACCAGGAACGCTGCCATAGGGGTAAGCCACAACAGGATTCTTAAATCCTTGATACTTCTGTAACTCTCAACAATACCCAGTCTTTCACGGATTTTCAAGCCTGAGTGCCACTCACGGAACATCTCGCCCGGCTGTCCATATATCTTAACCAGGTTTTGAATACTGATATGTATCTCCTCGTCACGAGAGATAATCTCGGTATTGGCCGATTTCAAGCTGTCCTCAATGAACCATGTCACCAGCGGAGTTACTATCACCACTCCGGCAAAGTAACAACAACTCATTACCAATCCCGCATCAGCAAGAATGATAATAACAGTAGCAATCACTATAATTGCAATCTGAATTATCTTCATCTGGATACTTTGTGTCCTTAATCTGCGCAAAGCATCCTCCATGCCAGAATAGAGCGTTGGTACAATTACCAAAGTAAGTATTGTACTCATTGCCAAACCACCGATTACAGTAATCGCAAATGGTGCTCCAAGTCCCGATACATACTCTCCGGTTCCCATCGCAAGCGGAACCATTGCAATAATTGTGGTAATTGCTGTGATAAGAATAGGACGCAAACGCGCACAACCTGCAATAATCAATGCTCGAACCTTTCTGTTTCCAGCCTTACGTAACTGAGTTGTATAATCTATAAGAATAATACTATTGTTTACTACTATTCCGATCAATATTATAAATCCAATCATTACATTGGCATTCATAATTGATGTTTCGGTAATCAACAATATAATAAGTGAACCGATGGCTGCCAATGGAATAGAGAACATCAATACCAAAGGAGCCGTTAATGATTCAAACACAGAAGCAAGAATCATATAGATAATTGCAAGAGATGCGAGTATCAAAAAAGTGAAGTCATCCTGATTTGAATCGTCCTCGTGTTCTACCTCAACAGCAATTCCTGTAGGAATATCTGCATTTAGTATCAAGTTATCAATCTCCTCACGCGCCTCTGCCAACAATGTTTTTGACTCATTAATCTCAGAGTTGAATCTATATGTCAACGTTACCTGTTCCGCCTGATTTACTCGGATTATATTACTCTTTCCCCAGGTTCTGTTCAATTTGGCAACCTGTTGCAACTCCACAATTGAACCCTCACTCGTGGTGATATCCATCTCCTTTAAGTCATCGAAGGTACGAACCTCTTCACGCTCCTCCTTTGGAGTCTCATCGTATGTCTTATCTTTGATGATAATATCATACTCTTGATCTCCTGCCTTATAGGTCAGCTCGGTTGTGGTTTGTGGAGCAAAGCTACGCAACTCATTAAGAATATCGTTCGAAGTTACTCCGTACATATTCATAGAGTATTGATCAAACCTTATCTGAGCCACACGCTCCCAATCCGAAGTATTCAATGATGTTGATGAGATATTGTCCAGCTCGTTCATCTGCGATCTTAACAAGTTTCCAAGATTCTGCATCTTCTCGAAATCCTGTCCCTTGATATATATCTTCTCCGATTGAGTACCCATTCCCATACTTGCCAAAAGTTGAGTGGTTCCGGACAATCCTCCACCACCCTGGAAATTCTCTGACGACTCAATTGCCTGAAGACTTATCTCGTTAAACCACAATCCACGGGTCTGACGCATAACCAAACGCTTAACCTGTGCCAGATCAAGATCATTGATACTCTCAAAATCCTCTTTCAGTTTAATGCTCATCTGAGCATCTGTATCGTAAACACGCGCAGAATACTCTTCAATTTCGGGTATATCATCAAGGCGACTCTCAAGTATGCGAACCATCTCATCACTCTTGCTCAGGGTGTTGCCTGAATAGAATGTCATATAGAGATTAAAGGTATCCGCCTCAACCTCTTTCAATGTATTCAAGGTAAGAGATAGCGACAAAGCAACGGTACCAACCAACAACACTATTGCTCCCATAATCACTGCTGTCGGACGTCGCATAGCCATCTTAAGGATAGCAACATATATCTGAACCGGACGGCTATGAGGAGCCAATGCACTGAAATTGACTATCTCAGAGTCGCGCTTCATAAACCAGTGAACTGCCATTGGAATCAACAATAACGCCACTACCAACGATACTGCCAATGTTGAGATAATTGATATTCCGACATGCTCTCCTATCAATCGCAACGAAAAGTCTTCCGCGAAGAGAAATGGAACAAAGACGGTAATGGTTGTTGCTGTAGATGCTACAACAGATTTCCAAACCTCGGTTGTTCCCTTGGTTGCAGCCTCAAGAGGGGTCAATCCACTTGAACGCAGTCGGAAGATGTTCTCCATTACAACAACGGAGTTATCAAGCAACATTCCTACTGCCAATGCAATTCCGGTTAATGTCAGAGTGTTTATCGAAATTCCGTAGAAATAGAAGAAATAGAATGACGACAATACAGAAATCGGAATAGCAAATGCCACAAATGAAACAATCTTCAGGTTACGCAAGAAGATATAAAGGATGAAGATTGCCAGTATGGCTCCACTCAATCCGAGCTCCATAATGGTATCGATATTGCTACTCATTACCTCGGCAGCATTATCGCTTACCTTAATCTCAACACCACGTTTCTTCAAATCATGGTTCAGTGTCTCTATCTCGGCCAAAACTCTGTCTGACAACTCAATAATGTTTGTCATTGGGTTTTTGGTAACGATACAGGTTATAACCTCCTTACCATTGACACGTGAGTAAGACTCATCCTCTTTTACTCCGAAACGTATCTCTGCAATATCACGTAACAGAGTTGGGCCCTCAGCTACAACAATATTTCCAATATCCTCGGTTGAGACATACTCCGCAGTTACATTAACGAAGTAACGTTTAGGGTATGAGTAAACCGAACCGGCAAAGCTCTTCTCTGCCATATTGGAACTGATGTAACTGCTGATACGCGAAGGTGTTATATTAAGGGCTTCACACTTCTGTTCGTCAACTATAATTTCAATACTCTTTTGACGGCCCCCCATTACAGTTACTCCAGCAACTCCCTCAATTGCCTCAAGTTCAGAAGCAATCTCTTCGTCGGTCACATTTCTTACATAGTCAATATCCTCATCACTCAAAACCATAAGGGTCATAAACTGGTCATTTGCAGAACCTGTTGAGTTCTTTGATACCGACACATTAAAATCATCACCTAACGAGGGGATATTCTTAACCTTCTCCTCTAACTTAAGGAATGCGTATTTAATATTGGTATTTTTTGAGAAAGATATAGAGATTCTTGCATTAGTACTACTAATACGTGTAGAGATCTCCTCTACCCCCTCAAGCGAACTTATCACTCCCTCGACAGGAATAACAGCCTTATTACGGATGTAATTCGGCTCCATCTCATTCTGACACGAGATAGTTACATTCAAGGTAGGGTATTCAGCATCAGGATACAACTCCATAGGCAGGAATCGGTATGAGAAGAATCCCAAAACCGACAAGCCCAGGAAGAGCATCGAGATCAATACCTTTCTTTGTATTAGCTCTTTCATTGTTTTTTACGTTCAAAATAGTAGTACACGCAAGGAATCACAATCAATGTCATAAGTGTCGACGTTGTCAAACCTCCAATTACGACAACCGCCATCGGGGCACGTAATGCTGCACCCTCGCCAATTCCCAAACTCATTGGCAACATTGCAAGGATTGTTGTAAGCGAGGTCATAAGAATTGGACGAACACGTTGCTGCGCCGCACTGATTATAGCATCGTTCAACGACATTCCCTCTGCCTTGAATCTATTTGTTGCATCAACAAGCAGAATTGCATTGTTTACCGCAATACCAGCCAACATAATGATTCCGATAAATGCCATCATATTCAGAGATGTACCTGTCAACAGCAGTGCCAGAATACAACCCACGCCCGCAAATGGAATTGAGAAGATAATGGTAAATGGGTGTTTCAATGACTCGAACTGAGCCGCCATCACCATATATACAAGAAGGATTGACAAGCATAGAGCAAAACTCAATCCATCAAACGACTCTGCGCGCTGCTCCTCCTCTCCTGTCAACTTAGCATAGTAGTGTGACGGGAAATCAATCTCGCTCAATATATTGCTTATTGCAGGTGTTACAGCTCCCAAATTGTAACCACTCTCCAATAAAGCAGTTATCTTTCCGGTACGAACCTGATCGTTACGGGAAATCTCCTTCGGAGCTGTAGCAATTGTTATCTCGGCAATCTCGGATAAACGATACTCTGTAGAGCCTTGAGTAATCACCACATTCTTCAACTCATCGAGTCTGGTCTCAGGCACCTTAATTGTCAAATCAAGTTGCTCTCCCTCGTAATCGAAGGTTCCTGCATCAGTACCATTAAGTTCCTGTTCAACCTGTTGAGCAACAGTGGCAATATCAATTCCATAAATACCACTCTTCAAACGGTCAATCTTGATCTCTACCTCTGGAGCTCCATCCTCCATTGAGTTCTGTACTCCATAGACACCCTCAACCATCTCAAGCTTTGCGCGAATCTCCTTAGAGAGTTCCTCAATTACGTCAAGTTCATCGCCACGCACCTCTACAATCACAGGAGCGGCCTCGGTTCCCATAATACTCTGAAGAGCCGACTGCTCCTTCTCATAAGAGATATTCACTCCGTCAGGTATTGCACTATTTTCAGTCAAAAAGGCAATCAGCATATCTGCAGATATTCTTGCAGAATCGCTTAACTTCACCTTTATCTGCGCCTGATTCTCAGTCTCCAGCACTCCACCAAAAGAGCTCTCGGTATTCGAAGGGCCAACCTGAGTAAACACCCACTCTATATCGCCTCCGGCAACCTCGTTCAACAGACGCTCAATAGACGCTGATGCTCTCTCGGTTGCTTCAAGACGAGTTCCAGGCTCCAACGTTGTGAATATAGAGAACTCACGGCTCTCTGTTCTTGGCATAAACTCAGCAGTAAGGAATGGTAGTGAAGCATACGAAGCGATTGTAATTACCAAGGTAGCAAAAATCACCATTTTTTTATGATTCATCACTCTGTTTATCAATCTACTGTACGCAGGAATCTGAATAGATGCCTTTGCATTAGTATCTGCCTTGATAAACTTGGATGCCAGCATAGGAATAACAAGCATAGCAACAACAAGTGACGACAAAAGAGAAAATGATACCGTCCAGGCTTGCTCCTTGAACAACTCGCCGGCTGCACCTTGAATATAAACAATAGGTAAGAATACTACTATTGTTGTCAATGTCGAAGAGGTGATGGCTCCTCCAACCTCAGAAGCACCCTTGATAGAGGCCTCATTTGGCGATACACCCTTCTCCAAATATCTAAAGATATTCTCCATTACAACAATCGCACTATCAATAAGCATTCCTGCTCCCAATGCCAAACCTCCCAAGGTCATAATATTCATTGACATACCATTAAAGTACATCAAATTGAAGGTTGCAATAATCGAGATAGGAATAGACAAACATACAACCATTGTAACATTGAAACGCTTTAGAAAGAGGAACAGCACGGCCATTGCCAGAATGACTCCCAGAACAGCAGTATCCTTTACCTCACCTATAGCAGCATCAATAAATTGTCCCTGGTTTGATATAATATGGAACTCATATCCCGGAAGAGCACTCTCCATCTCTACCAGTTTATTAGAAACATTCTCAACTGCCTGTACAGTATTGAACTTATTCTCCTTATATACACTGATTCCTAAACAACGCTCGCCATTAAAACGACAAATATTGTTTGGATCCTTATTTACCAGATTAATCTCTGCAACATCACGCAGATAAACAGGAGAACCTCCGGATACAGATGCAGATACACCGGTTGTAGCTTCATTGGTATTGAAAGCAACAACAATATTGGAAATATCCTCGAGAGTCGCTATCAAATTCACTCCCTTAACAGTATATTGTACATCATT
Source organism: Marinifilaceae bacterium (assembly GCA_017936285.1). GTDB lineage: Bacteria > Bacteroidota > Bacteroidia > Bacteroidales > Marinifilaceae > RGIG9079. The sequence goes on from JAGBFU010000068.1 coordinate 19,535, forward strand.
GTATAGTACAGATCCACCAGATACATTCTGTGCCAATGCCTCAATCTTGGATGCAATAGTATTTGGAGTCAAACCAAAAGCATCCATCATATATGAGTTTGTCTTAATCTCAACGTATGCCTCCTCCTGTCCATTTAACTGAATATCAGCAATTCCGTCAAGACGTACCAACTCACTGCGCAGATAGTTATCAGCCACCTTACGCAACTCATTCATATCGTCAATTTCGGCATTTGTAAGAGCAATCTCCATTACCGGCTCTGCATTTGCATCATAGCGCGATACAGTTATTGACTCTATATCTCCATTCGATGAGTACTGCGACACAGCTCTTGACAGATCAAGGAACGCCTCGTCCATATCCTGATCCCAATCATATGTAACAGTAATCTTAGCTCCACCAACCTTACAAACACTTCCCACGCTTTTAACTCCGTTTTGTCGGACTACCTGAGACTCAATGCTTGTAACAAATTGTTTCTCTATCTCCTCGGGCGGACGCTCTCCCGCCACCAATTCGATATATAGCGATGGGTTATTTAAATCCGGAAAAAGGTCGGTACCCAACTTAAGGTACGATATCACGCCCAGCAAACTGACTCCGAGCGTAATCATCAAGACACTAATCGGATATTTAACCGCAAATGAGGTAATTCCTTTCATTATTGCATTACTTTAACTTTACTTCTGTTTCTCAACCACTCAAATCCGCTCTTGACAATCTTGTCCCCGTCACTAAGACCTTTCACAACCTCTATCCATCTCTCATCACTTACACCTGTCTCAATAACATTCTCAACAGCATTAGTTCTCTCAACAGTAAAGACAATCTGCTTTCCGCCACGTTTTGTTATATAATCCTTTCTGATTGCAACAACATTCTCCTGACGTTTTGAAATGATATCAGCCTTAGCAAACATTCCTGGGCGAAGAAGCATCTCAGGATTATCAATCTTAATAAATCCCTTGAATGTTCTTGTGGTCTCGTCAATAGCAGGAGACAACTGAGTAAGCTCCGCATGAAGAGTATCTGATTTAATATTGTAGTTGGTTACATACACATCCTGACCTACCTTCAATGACTCCATATTGCTCTCAGGGAATTGAGCCTCAAGATACATTGTACTAAAATCCATCAACTGAACCATCACATTACCTGAAGTTACATTGACTCCCTGTGTGAAATATGGAAGAGAGGTAATAACTCCTTTGAATGGGGCTGTAATTGACATCTTACTCAATGAGATCTCAGCATTCTCGAGCGATGTCTGAGCGTTAAGATAGGTATTCTCAGCATTGTTTACGTCTAGCTCGGTCGCTCCGCCCTTCTCCAACAAGCTTCTTTGACCCTCAAGTTCCTTCTTTGCAATCTCAACCTGCAACTTCTTACTCTCTATAGCAATATCATTCTCGACAGATTTACTCTCCAGGCGAATAATTACTGCGCCCTCTTCTACCATATCTCCCAACTGATATGGCTTACCGGTTTTAGGATTTGTCTGCAAATAGTATGCTCCCTCGGTTTCTGATGAGAGCTCAATATTTTTCGCAGCTTTAGCTGTTCCGGTTGTTGTAATAAACTCCTCAATAGTACGAGTACCAACCTCGGTCAAATATACAGGAGTTGCTGTTTCGGAAGAACTGCTGTAACCTGAATTTCCGCAACTTACCATAAGTGCGCCTGCACAGCAAATGCCAATTGTTTTGAATAGGTGCTTCATTTTATAATATTTTTATTTGTTTCTTTTTTTCGTTTCATCTCCACTCAATAACTCTGTCGGGAAAATTGATTCATTCTTTTGAAAATCCCACAATGTCTGAATCTTCAGATTCAACAACTCCAGTTTATATGATATAATTGCATTGGTATGGTCGGTAGTTGCACTGGTCAGCTGGTTCTGATAATTCTGCAAATCCATACCGGTCAAATTTCCATTTCTATACTTAATCAAATTGATCTGGTAGGTCAACTCTGCATTCTCCATACTTCTCTTCTTAATCTCAATCTGATCCAAAAGGGTTGGGATATTTCGGCATAGCTGTCTAACATCGATCATAATAGTCTTCTTCTCCTCATCAAACGAAATCTCATCTGACTCCATTCTCAACTCAGCAGAACGGATTCTTGCCTTTCTTGCACCCCAATCGAAGATAGGGATACTGAATGAGATTCCTACAACCTCGTTATCGGTCATATCATCATACATACCCTTAGGATTGTCATAGCCCAATGCATTCAATCCCACACGGGCAGAGATTCTACCATTAAACGCATTGTTATCCTTGGTTTGGATAATATTAAACATATCCTGTTCCAAAGTAATCTCGTGTTGACGCAACTCCATTCTCTGGTTCAAGGCATACTGTACTGCCAGATTTGCATCAATAGCAATAGGCTCTACATCGGTATTTGGCAAAACAATGATATCAAGATTCAAATCCATTCCCAGCATCTGCTTGAAAGAGTCCTTTGAACTCTCGTATGTCATCTCGGCCGACTTTACGGTTGATTCACTTGTCAACAAGTTTACCTCCGCCTGGAACAACTCCTCCTTAGCTGCCAAACCTGCATTTACCTTATTGTTTATAATCTCGTAGTTCTGCTTCTGGTTTTCATACTCATCCTGAGCGATAGCCAATGACTTCTGGTTTTGATATACCTGATAGAAGGCGCTTGTAACATTACGCTCAATATTCAACTGTTGCAAAGCATAATTTATCTGGGCATTCTCAAGGCTCAGCTCCAACTCACGAAGATTCATCTTAATCTCATTGTATCGGAACAATGGCTGGTCTATACGAAGCGAAATGTCATGCTGAAAGGAGTTGGTTCTCTTTCCTGTTGAGTGACTGGTTGCATTCTGCCAACTAAAATCGTTATATAACGAGATGGTTCCATTCGTCCATTTAACTGGCTGAGATATACCTAATGAGAGTGACGAGGTCATATTCTCGTTCAGGTACCACTGACTATTAAAGTTATCGTATGAATTCTGACGAGTGTACTGGAAAGCATTCAAATCAAGTGCAAACTGGGTTTTCAAAGAGGCCCTCTGCGCTTTAAGATTCAATTCACTCTGCTCCATTGACAACTTACTCTGTAGAAGCGACGGGCTATTCTCATAAGCATACTCCAACGCTCCCTCCAATGTTAACATCTCCTGTGCGTTAACATTTCCTGCAAACACCATTATGCTTGCGACAAACAACGAGGTTAAAAATTTATTCATAATTATTATATATTTGTTTATTACTATTACTTCCTGAATCACTCTTACGCTCATCCTTTACAAACTTTATCGCATCGGCTATAACATAGTCGCGTTCAGTTTTATCGGACAAGGTTACAGTTGTTATTCCCTTAGGCAAATCAAAGGTTCCTAAAGTGTACCAGCCACTCTCGGTTCTATTCCAGTTAAGAGCCATATTTTCAGTCCACTCCTGATTAGAGACAACATAATATTGCTCTTGTGCACCCCAGCGACGACGACCCATATTTTGTGCGGCAACCCAAATCTCAATATTGTAAATTCCCGGTTCCTCAACATTGAACGTCCATTCAGCGCCATTACCACCACTTCCTTTTCTCTTGTAGTATGCCGATCTCGCAACATCTCCATACATATAATCGGCAGCTGTCAAAGTCCACTTTGAAGGAGCATACCAGAACTGCATATTATGGTACTTATCAGTTGTACTCTCTTTGTTCAAGAGTTCCTGCAATTTAGTCTTTTCATTTGACGACAAAAGACGGAAATTGGGAGATTCATTATCAATAATATACTCACCCTTTGATGTTGTCGAGAACTTCTCTACAGGTATCTGAACAAAACCATGCGTAGTATCATCAGTCTCCATATCTATCTTCGAGAACGAAAATGTATTGGTAGTAGGCAAGTTCTTGGCGATATTATAGTTCAAAACAAGATTAGATGGTTGATCCTCCATCAAAATTCTACCTTGCCATGCGGTTCCTGCCGGGATTGAGTAGTAGTAGGTATTATCCTCATTGGCACCTCCGCCCCAACCGCCTCGGTTTCCACCACCTCCGGTTCCAATCTGGGCAGTAATAATCGCACCCGAAGTTGATGGATTATACAACTTAAACTCTACAATGTATTGTGTCGCATCATCAAACTCTGCCTTACTTGCATACACCTCCGATGTCAAGATTTCAGGCGACACCACCTCGGTATACCAATTATCAAGGAATGGAGTCAAATCCAAATCAAACCTCTCTTTGAACTTTGCTACAAAATCGGTAGCCAGGCTTCTACGGAATTCACACTCAAAAAAGTAATCATCCATAAAATTCTCATACTCAGACTTTGAAATATGGCTCAAAATATACATTCTCAACTGAGCCGATTTCAACTTCAATAGCTCATAGAATATCTCGGGATCAATTAAGGTATCGCGAGTAGCATATTGGAATGAATTACTCTCCAGATATTGATTTGCACGCTGTCTGTTATTTACAATTCCCTCCCAGAAACGCGCCTGTGTTGAGGTTGCAGTCAACGTCTGCAAAGTTGTCAATGCAATATCAAAGATCGGATAATCATACGAGTAGATATATCTCGTAAAATTGGAGAAGAGAGGTGATATTGAGTGCATATTTACACTCTGCTGCTCCCAGTTTCTACGCTGACGCGAGGTCTCTTCCGTAAAAACTCTGACAAAGCTTGAAAGCAATTGTGCCTCCATTGTCTCTTCGTCCGGCAAACTTTGAGATCTTGAACTCCACTCCTTGATTCTTGTAGCTTCGGCATCAAGATCAAGATTCAGGGTTACTGCCCGCTCAGGGATAAATATCAACTCTGGCTGCACAAATTCAGTATTACCCTTCCACGTCCTTGGGTATGAGGTAAAGTGCACAGGAGTCTCAATAAATGCCATCTTATCAAAAGGATAGGCCACTCCAAAACGACTCTCCTGATCTCCCATAATATCACGTATCAATGCAGGAAGTGTATCCTGTATATGGGTAAAGTGTTTGGAGAAGAAGTCATTACCCCTGAAATTATATATCTCATAGTCAATATTATCTACAGTGATTGAGCGTTTCTCATAATCAGCTATTGCCAACGATATGCCCGACAAATTATAGAAATTCAAGAAAGTAGTATAAAGCGAATCCTTTATTGGGAATCCCTGAGACACTATTTCACGATTCTCTCTATTGGCAACCTTTAGTGTATATTTGGTAAAATCACGTGAAATGTGATATTTTGCCGACGGATTTGACGGAGCCACGGTCACTGGATACCAAATTGACTCGGGAGTCAGCAAAACGCTCTTGTTATCCAGATATGCATAGTGCTTGCCATAGTGCTGTATAGATTCACTCTTTGTGGAGTCAATCCAATCCTGAACAACATCGGCATAACAGACTCTCTCGTCAATATAACCACTATACTTTACCTTCAACACCACAGAGTCTTTTCCCTCCACCATACGACTGATCAACACCACTTGATTATCACGACGATACTCCAAAGGCGTTCCATCCTCACTTATCTCAGAGATTTGCAATCCCGGATTAAGATATAGTGTAACCTCGGATACAGGTGTCTCAGCATTATTCACGATCTTCATTACAGCCTCGGCATCAAGATGTTCCGCACCTGTTGATATGACAATACTGTTCTCTGTCGTATTCAGTAGTGGCTGCTCGGCATACTGCTTGAAAGTTGCAATGTATTTATTGCGCACATGGGTCTGTGCATTGTGCTGACTTACATAAATCAATCCGGTCATCACGCCAAGCAGACATACCACCATACCGGCATATAGCTGCATCTGTTTACTGCTTTTACGCTCCGGCAATCTATCAACAAAAGCAATAGTCAGCAACAACAAACCTATTCCAAGGATCAGATAACACAATCTCTGCATCAAGAACAGCCCCATATTGGCCATTCCTGTCAAATCCGAGAAAATTGCAGGGATTGCACAACCTGTCAAATCCAAAATACCGTACCATTTATCAGTAAGATAGGCAACATCTATTCCAACAACTCCAAGAAGAATTATAAAGGTAACAGCCTGATTCTTGAAGATATTTACTGCAATAAACGACAATCCCAACATAAATACCAATGTCGGAACAGATATCGTAAACAGATAAAAAAGATAAGGTACGACACTAAACGGCGTTTGATTGACAAAGACATTTATAAAACCTGCAATCAGAAGAATAATGATATTTATTGCAATAAAAACCTCTGCAATTCCCAACACCTTACCAAGTATGTAATCCGAATTACTCATTGGTCGCACCATCAAAACCTCGGTCGTGTCGAGTTTCTGACCTTTCTTCAAGAAGGTTCCCGCCAGGAATATCAAGATTACAGCTTGGGCTATTGTATAATAATATGTTGCTGTAAAGGGGATTAACGATGTAAGAGCCGAAGAGGCCCAAGATCCCTGCCATCGATTTATCATCGAGGTATTATTCATCAACAAGGCAATAGTGATTCCGACTATTGCCAAGACCGAGAATGTTCTGAAAAGACCACTTCGCGTCAATAGTTTTACCTCATACCTCGCATTTACATTTATGTTATGCCACTCCATACTTTTACGTACCTTAAATTAGACAAACAGATCACTACCCTCTGTTTCTGAATACATATCCATCTTATCCTTCAACAAGAAATCCATAAAATAGACATATGCATGCTCAATGTTAGGGCTGATAGGCTTAGCCGCATATCCTTCGGGATTCTCAGAAACTATCTGAATCTCCCAGCCTCCTTCAGATGGAATTGTTGAGATAATAGGGAATTTCTCCTTGATATTTGCCAACTCCTTGTCAGTCACAAAAATCTCCCATACCTTACCTTCAGATATTCTAATCATATCATCGGGCGAACCCTCAAACTTCAACTCACCCTTATTTAACAGAGCCAACTTCTTACATGAACTGCTTATATCTCCTACAATATGGGTAGAGAGGATGATTGCTACATCCTCATCACTAACATCTGAAAGAATATTTCTAAAACGGATTCGCTCCTCAGGATCAAGTCCGGTAGTCGGCTCATCGACAATGATTACCTTGGGATTACCAACAATAGCCTGAGCAATACCCAAACGGCGCTTCATACCTCCCGATAGACGATTAGCCCAGCGATCACGTACCTCGAAAAGACCCACCTTCCTAAGTAACTCATCAACAATCTCTTTACGCTTACCCCCCTTCAATCCTGCCAATCCGGCTCCGTAATCCAAAAACTCCCATGTTTTCAGTTTCTCAAAGAAGCGGAAATCCTGAGGCAAATATCCTAAAACAGATCGAATCTCCTTTCTATGTTTTCTTATATCGAAATCATCAAAAAGAATAGTTCCGCTACTCGCCTCATGCATAAGAGTCATTATCTTCATGAGTGTTGTTTTACCTGCTCCATTAGGGCCCAACAATCCAAACATTCCAGGTTGGATTGTAAGATTCAAATCACGAAGAGCATGATAACCATCTCCGTATATTTTGTTCAGGTGTTTAATCTTTATATCCATCTCGTAACTCGATTCATCCCATTTTCCACACTATACTAAAGAATAAGACAACTTTAAAACTCCTAAGTTTATTAACTAAACCCCAATATTTTATCTGTCATCCATTCAAAATCTCCTTTATTATCGCAATTGCAGTTTTATCAAACTTAACTGCAAAATGGTGCTCATAAAAGAGGAGTAATGTCTCTAAAACAATCTCAAAACTTTTAAAATTTATCTTAAGAGTTCCTACCCTCTCTATCTCCATTGTCATAAACCGGTATATCGCTTCAGCCACATTGGGTCCACTAACCAACTCTCCGGCAGCAAATGTTCCTGTATCTATAAATTCGCCGCGTCCTATATGAAAAACCCTTCCCCTTTTGTAACTCTCAATATTGGGTTTAACCCCCAGAAACGTTGCCAAACGTCCCATAAAGAGAAGGGTAAGATTCATATACTCCCCATCGTAACTCTCCAACAACTCTACGGCACGCACCACATAGCCATACAGGGCGCTATCCGCCCCTTGATCCCGCAACAAAGATGCCAACAGGGATCCCCACAATTGGGCATACCCACCCCGCTCAACATCAAGATGAAGCCCGGAAGCCTTGTCAAGAGGAGTAATTGCCATTAATCGATGTAATCCTCCCCTATCATTTTTTACATACTCAACTTCGCACTCCTGCATCACTGAGTATGGAATTCTACGTCTTGACTTATGGAGAGGGGTTATCATAACCATAAACCCCTCCTGTTTCGTAAAAAGGTTAACTATAGTCTGATTCTCTCCGTAAGGAACCGACTTTAAAAGTATCCCCTCCACTATATCCATCAATTCATTCTATCCTTTAAGAAGTCATACAACTTCTCTATCGCCACTCCTCTGTGGCTGATACGGTTCTTCTCCTCCAACGAGATTTCGGCAAATGTACTCACATACCCCTCCGGCTGGAATACCGGATCATATCCAAAACCTCCACTCCCATGACGTTCAGTAGTAATAACTCCATTAATCACCCCTTCGAAGAGATGTACCTCATCATCAAGAGTTAATGCCACCACTGTTCTGAAACGAGCACTCCTATTCTCTACCCCATCCAGTTCAGCCAGTAGCTTATCTATATTCTTCTCAGAATCCTTATCCTCGCCCGAATATCTTGCCGAATAGACTCCCGGTCTGCCACCTAAGGCATCCACCTCCAAGCCTGAGTCATCTGCAAAGCAGTCATAGCCATACTTGCTTTTGATATATTGGGCCTTCTGGGTTGCATTAGCCTCAAAAGTATCTCCATACTCGGGTATATCATCAAAACACCCGATTTCGGCAAGGCTCACTACCTGGCACAACCCATCAAGTTTCTCGCGTATCTCGATTAACTTGTGTTTATTATTTGTTGCAACAACCAATTTCATATCTCTCCACTAATTCTATAATACCACTAATGGCAAATCTCAATGGTATTAATCACTACAATATCAGAATTATATTGAAAACATGGTGCAAAGGTACTATATTATTACTAATTTTGCACTCTAAATATGAAAGGAAAGGTAATAAAATCGACAGGAAGCTGGTATTTAGTCCGATTTAACGATGGGACTACCACAGAATGCAGAATTCGGGGCAAATTTCGTATGAAAGGTATCCGCCTTACGAATCCTGTGGCAGTGGGCGACATTGTGGAAGTTGAGCAGAGTGGCGAAGACTGGGTTATCACCAAAATAACCGAGCGACGAAATTATATTATCAGAAAATCTGTCAACCTCTCTAAGGAGGCACACGTTTTGGCTGCAAATGTCGATTTGGCGGCATTGGTAGTTACCATCAGCCATCCTGAAACCTCGCTCGTTTTTATTGACCGTTTTTTGGCAGTTGCCGAAGCATACTCTATCCCGGCTCTCCTGATATTCAACAAGACAGACATTTACACCGATGATGAACTTGAATATCTTGATGCTCTTATATTTATGTATGAGCAGATTGGCTATCCCTGCATGAAGGTGTCGGGCGAAACCAACAAAGGCGTCAAAGAGCTATTTGAGTATATTAAGGGTAAAACATCGGTATTCTCAGGACAGAGCGGAGTGGGAAAATCAACCCTCATCAATGCCATGGCCCCCGATTTGAAATTAAAAACGGGCGAGATTTCATCGGCTCATGACTCAGGCAGACACACCACAACATTTGCAGAGATGTTCGATTTACCCAACAACACAAGCCTTATTGACACCCCGGGAATCAGAGGATTGGGGATGGTAGATATGACAAAAGAGGAGTTACCACACTACTTCCCCGAAATATTCAAAGAGTCGGCAAACTGCCGATTCAACAACTGTTCCCACACTCACGAACCAGGATGTGCTGTTCTTATGGCAATTGAAGAGGGGAAAATTAGTGAATCAAGATACGCAAGCTATATTGATATGCTTGACGAACAAAATGAAGGGCGATATAGAAACTAACATTTAACTAAATACAACCATAACTATGGCAAACAAGCAAAAACGATATCTTCTGACCGAGGATGAGATTCCAACACACTGGTACAACATCCAGGCAGATATGGTAAACAAACCTATGCCACCACTGAATCCGGCAACCAAAGAACCATTAAAACCCGAGGACCTCTATCCAATCTTCTCGGAAGAGCTGTCAAGACAAGAACTTAATATGACCGATGCATGGATAGAGATTCCCGAAGAGGTTCGCGAATATTACAAATATTACCGAAGCACCCCTTTGGTTCGTGCATACGGATTAGAGAAGGCATTGGGGACTCCCGCTCATATCTATTTCAAGAATGAGAGCGTCAGCCCTATCGGATCACACAAAATCAACTCAGCCCTTGCTCAGGCATATTACTGCAAAAAAGAGGGAGTAACCAATATTACAACCGAAACAGGTGCCGGACAATGGGGAGCTGCCCTTTCATACGCTGCAAAAGTATTCGGTCTTGAAGCTGCTGTATATCAGGTAAAGATCAGCTACGAGCAGAAACCTTATCGCAGAAGCATTATGCAGACATTTGGAGCACAGGTAACTCCATCGCCATCTATGTCAACAAGAGCTGGAAAAGATATTCTCACAAAAACTCCAAACCACCAGGGTTCATTGGGAACAGCTATCTCTGAGGCTATCGAGTTGGCACGAACCACCCCAAACTGTAAGTACACCTTGGGTTCCGTTCTAAGCCATGTAACTCTGCATCAA
>JAGBFU010000069.1 GCA_017936285.1 Marinifilaceae bacterium
CTCCTCGCGGCTCAGCATAACCCAAGTAAACTTGGTTTCTGCATTCGCTCCGCAGCGTCGGTTCAGCATAATGCAAATAAATTTGGCTTCTGCACTCACCTTGCACTAATGTTCGCCATTGCTACGCAATGCCGCAAAATCGGCTGCGGTTCGGCATAATCCAAATAAATTTGGCTTCTGCACTCACCTTGCACGATTTTTCCTAATTCGCAAACACAGAGTGTTTCCGCAAAATCGGCGGCGCCTCAGCATAGTGCAAATAAATTTGCCCTCTGCGTTCGGCTTGCACGATTTTTCCTAATTCCTAATTACTAATTCCTAATTAACTCCTAACTCTTTCAAAGCTTTCGCCAATTGGTCAGGACACGAAGTAGATTTACCACCACAAGTGATACCCTCAAGGCGTTCAATCACATCCGCGACATCCATGCCACGTACCAACATTGAGATACCTGCCAAATTTCCTGGACAACCTCCCAGAAAAGCAACACTCTCAATCTTATTATCATCGGTAACCTCGATATCAATATTCATCGAACATACCCCTTGTGGTCTAAACGAAACCCTCTTCATAATGCTCAAAAATTACGCATTGCTGCAAAATTGGCTACTCCTCACTCAATTACATTCTCTCCACCATCTCGATTCCAAGCATTCCCATTGCGCTCTTCAAAGCCTTGGCACAATTGGCAGCAAGCAACAAACGGAAGTTTCGAAGATTCTCATCCTCCTCCTTAAGCATTGGGAAATCGTGGTAGAATTGATTGAATGCCTTAGCCAACTCGTAAGCATAGTTTGCAATCACTGCAGGGCTATACTTATCTCCAGCCTCCTTTACTACTGCAGGAAGCTTAGCCAAACTCTTAATCAACTCCTGCTCCTTTTCGGCTATAGCAATATTGATATCTGCCTTTACGGGCGAGGTTTCAACCTTTCTCAGTACTGACTTGATACGAGCATAAGAGTACTGGATAAACGGGCCTGTATTTCCGTTAAAGTCAATAGACTCCTTAGGATTAAACAACATAGTCTTCTGAGGATCAACCTTCAGAATAAAGTACTTCAATCCTGCCAATCCTACACGACGGAATGTCTCAGCAGCCTCCTCTTCAGATAGTCCCTCAAGCTTGCCTGCCTCCAGGCTCATAACACGGGCAGTAGCAATAACATCGTCCATCAAATCGTCGGCATCCACAACAGTTCCCTCACGACTCTTCATCTTACCCTCAGGAAGCTCTACCATTCCGTACGACAAGTGTGTAATCTTATCAGCCCAGTCAAAACCAAGCTTACCACAGATAAGCTTCAACACCTGAAAGTGATAGTTCTGCTCATTACCAACAACATATATCTGCTCGTCAGGATTAAACTCATTGAAACGGTCCTGAGCGGTACCGATATCCTGAGTCATGTATACCGATGTGCCATCATCTCGAAGCAACAACTTGTGATCCAATCCATCAGGAGTCAAATCACACCATACACTACCACTCTCCTTCTGGTAAAGCACTCCATCTGCCAATCCCTTCAATACAGTATCCTTACCCTTTTTATATGTCTGTGACTCAAAATAGGTCTTGTCAAAGGTAACTCCCAAACGGGCATATGACTCATCGAATCCCTTAAGAACCCAACCATTCATCATACTCCATAACTTCAAGACCTCAGGATCTCCAGCCTCCCATTTACGAAGCATCTCCTGAGCCTCAACCATAATGGGAGCACTCTTCTTGGCTGAATCCTCGTCCATTCCCTGTTCCATAAGCTCCTTGATCTGAGCCTTATATGCCTTATCAAATGCAACGTAGTAATCTCCAACAAGGTGGTCACCCTTTATGCCGGTACTCTCGGGAGTTGCACCATTAGCAAAGTGCTGCCAAGCCACCATACTCTTGCAAATATGAACGCCACGGTCGTTTACCAGTGTTACCATCATTACATCGTGGCCATTAGCCTTCTGTATCTCAGACACAGACCATCCCAACAGATTATTACGGATATGACCAAGGTGCAAAGGCTTATTGGTGTTAGGAGAAGAGTACTCAATCATAATCTTTCTACCGCTCGGCTCATTTGCATAGCCATACTTCTCCACTGAATCTATATCATTCAAAACACCTACCCAGTAAGCCGATGAAATCTCTATATTCAAGAAACCCTTAACAACGTTGTAATCCTTAATCTCTTCAATCTTCTCTTTCAAATATTCGCCTAAAATCTTACCTGTCTCCTCGGGAGATTTACGTGAAAGGCGGGTAAATGGGAATACCACGACTGTTAAATCGCCTGCGAACTCCTTACGAGTTGCCTGTAATTGTACATCTTTTTCCTCTATTTTAACTCCGAAACAAGCCTCAACAGCTTCGGAAACCTTTGCAGTTAATAATCCTTCGATAGTCATAATTTTTCGTTTGTTTTAAGTTACAAAGTTAGCCATTTTTCTATAATTTTGCATTGCGTAAACGAAAAATATAACACTTTAACACTGGATTAAAATGAACCACTTAAACTTCAATTTTAAACCGAAGTTTTTTGAAACACTGAAAGAGTACAACAAACAGACATTTGCTGCCGATGTAATGGCAGGAATAATTGTCGGAATTGTTGCACTTCCTTTGGCCATTGCCTTTGGAATTGCTTCGGGCGTTACTCCTGAAAAAGGAATCATTACAGCTATTGTTGCCGGCTTCATCATCTCATTTCTTGGAGGAAGTAAAGTGCAGATTGGCGGACCGACCGGAGCCTTTATCATCATTATCTATGGTATTATTCAAGAGTACGGGCTGGATGGTTTGATGATTGCCACAATCCTTGCAGGAATATTCCTTATACTATTAGGTATATTCAAGTTAGGTACAATTGTCAAGTATATTCCCTACCCCATTATTGTAGGATTCACCAGCGGTATCGCAGTAACAATCTTCACTACTCAGATAAAAGACCTGTTTGGCCTGACTCTTGCGGAAGAGCCTGCCAATTTTATTGAGAAATGGTGCGTATATGCACAAAGTTTCCACACAATTGACTGGTGGTCAACATTGGTAGGAGTATTAAGTGTTGCCATAATTGCCATAACTCCAAAATTCTCAAAAAAGATTCCGGGCTCATTGGTTGCAATTATCGTTATGACTGTTGCTGTATTCCTGTTGAAAAAATATTACGGCATCACAACCATCGAGACCATCGGAGACCGCTTCCAGATCAACTCTGAGATTCCCGACGCAGCACTTCCGGCTCTCTCATGGGAAAAGATACAAAACCTTATCTCACCGGCAATTACAATTGCAGTATTAGGAGCAATCGAATCTCTGCTCTCTGCGACTGTTGCAGATGGAATTATTGACGACAAACATGACTCTAACACCGAGCTGGTAGGTCAGGGTGTTGCAAATATAATAGCTCCTATATTCGGAGGAATACCGGCAACCGGAGCTATCGCCCGTACAATGACCAATATTAACAATGGAGGAAAGACTCCAATAGCAGGAATTATACATGCGGTAATTCTTCTATTGATTTTCCTGTTCCTGATGCCACTTGCCCAATACATTCCAATGGCTTGTCTGGCGGGAGTACTGGTTATTGTTTCATATAACATGAGCGGTTGGAGAACATTCAAGCAGCTAATGAAGAGCCCAAAATCTGACATTGCTGTTCTATTGACTACCTTCATTCTTACTGTTGTATTTGATTTGACAATAGCCATTGAGGTTGGTCTGGTAATAGCATGCTTCCTATGTATGCGCAGAATGTCCGAGACAACAAATGTGTCAGTTACAACCGAAAGCCTGAATCCCAATGACGAGAGTGATATGAAGATCACTCAAGAGAACCTAATTATACCTAAAGGCGTTGAGGTATATGAGATAAACGGACCATACTTCTTTGGTATTGCCAATAAGTTCGAAGAGGTTATGAGTAACCTAGGAAACAAACCAAAAGTACGAATCATCCGAATGCGTAAAGTTCCATTTATCGATTCAACGGGAATTCATAACCTGACTACTCTATGCGGAATGAGTAAACGTGATAATATCCACATCATTCTATCCGGAGTTAACGAAAAGGTTCAGGAGGTACTTAAGAGAGCAAACTTCTACGACATTTTAGGAGAGGAGAACATCTGTAGCAACATTAACGACGCCCTGAACAGAGCAACCGAGGTTGTTTTAAAATAGAAGTAAACAATTAGGAATTAGGAAAAATCGTGCAAGGTGAGTGCAGAAACCAAATTTATTTGGATTATGCCGAACCGCAGCCGATTTTGCGGCATTGCGTAGCAATGGCGAACATTAGTGCAAGCCGAACGCAGAGGGCAAATTTATTTGCACTATGCTGAGGCGCCGCCGATTTTGCGGAAACACTCTGTGTTTGCGAATTAGGAAAAATCGTGCAAGCCGAACGCAGAAGGCAAATTTATTTGCACTATGCTGAACCGACGCTGCGGAGCGAATGCAGAAACC
>JAGBFU010000070.1 GCA_017936285.1 Marinifilaceae bacterium
AAAGGCGTGGGAACTTTAACTTATTATCTCATTGAGGCTCTGGACTGCCAAACCGTAAATAATAAGCAAAGCCCACGCCTAATGATATAATATGCCCATAGGGAAGTATATACCAAAGACGTGAGCGTCTATTGCCAATTATCCTTACGGTTAGAATTGTCCAGATTCCAATGAGGGATAATATTGCTAAACGCCCTTTAATCAAAATGTAAAGTTCTCACGAACGATGCAGATTTAATTATTGCATTCGAGATTTGCAATTTTATCCTTTTTATTTTGGTTCATATCATAAAATATCTATCAGAGAGTGATAAAAAACAAAAAGAGCCTCCCACGCGGAAGGCTCAATCAAATATTTAAAGTAATTGGAAATTACTTGTTCAAAGCTGTAGCAACGTCAACAGCACAAGCTACTGTACATCCTACCATTGGGTTGTTACCGATACCCAAGAATCCCATCATCTCTACGTGAGCAGGAACTGATGAAGATCCGGCGAACTGAGCATCACTGTGCATACGACCCATTGTATCGGTCATACCGTAAGAAGCTGGTCCTGCAGCCATGTTATCTGGGTGCAATGTACGACCTGTACCACCACCTGAAGCTACAGAGAAGTATGGCTGACCTGCCAATACACGCTCTTTCTTATATGTTCCTGCAACTGGGTGCTGGAAACGAGTTGGGTTGGTTGAGTTACCTGTGATAGATACATCAACACCCTCGTGCCACATGATAGCAACACCCTCGCGAACATCGTTAGCTCCGTAACATTTAACCTTTGCACGAGGTCCGTTTGAATATGGCTTCTCGTTAACAACTTTCAACTCACCTGTGAAGTAGTCAAACTCGGTCTGAACGTATGTAAATCCGTTGATACGTGAAATAATCTGAGCAGCATCCTTACCCAATCCGTTCAAGATAACGCGCAATGGCTCCTGACGAACCTTGTCAGCCTTAGCTGCAATCTTAATAGCTCCCTCAGCAGCAGCGAATGACTCGTGTCCTGCCAAGAATGCGAAGCACTTTGTCTCCTCGCGAAGCAACATAGCTGCCAAGTTTCCGTGTCCAATACCTACCTTACGATCATCAGCAACAGAACCTGGAATACAGAATGCCTGCAAACCAATTCCGATAGCCTCAGCAGCGTCAGCAGCTACTTTACAACCTTTCTTAATAGCAATAGCACAACCTACAACGTAAGCCCACTTTGCGTTCTCGAAGCAAATTGGCTGAGTCTCCTCACATGCCTTGTAAGGATCCAATCCGTACTCCTCGCAAATAGCGTTTGCCTCTTCAATATCTTTAATACCGTTCTCGTTCAATGCAGCAAGAATCTGCTTAATACGACGGTCCTGACTCTCAAATTTTACCTCTCTAATCATGATCTTTAGATTTAGTCGTTACGTGGATCAATATATTTAGCAGCATCTGCAAATCTTCCGTAAGAACCCTTAGCACCCTCAAGAGCAGCCTCTGGAGTTGCACCCTTCTTAAGAGCGTCAGTGAACTTACCAAGGTTCAAGAACTCATATCCGATAACCTCGTTCTCCTCGTCCAATGCCATGCGGGTTACATAACCCTCTGCCATCTCCAAGTAACGGGTTCCTTTAGCCTTTGTTCCGTACATTGTACCAACCTGGCTGCGAAGGCCCTTACCCAAGTCCTCCAAACCTGCACCAATTACCAATCCGCCCTCAGAGAAAGCACTCTGTGTACGTCCGTAAACAATCTGCAAGAACAACTCACGCATAGCTGTGTTGATAGCGTCGCAAACCAAGTCTGTATTCAAAGCCTCAAGGATTGTCTTTCCAGGAAGGATCTCCGATGCCATAGCAGCAGAGTGAGTCATACCTGAACATCCGATAGTCTCAACCAAAGCCTCCTCGATAACTCCCTCTTTTACGTTAAGAGTAAGTTTACAAGCACCCTGCTGAGGTGCACACCATCCAATACCGTGAGTCAATCCAGAGATGTCTTTAATCTCTTGTGCCTTTACCCACTTTCCCTCCTCAGGAATTGGAGCTGGACCGTGGTTAGCTCCCTTCTTTACAACACACATGTGTTGAACTTCATGTGAATAAACCATATACTTTTCGCTTTTAGTGAATTAATATTATCCTAAAAATTGTCGATTAACACAGTTAATCACGCAAAGATAACTATTTTCATTAATTTTGCACGTCGAAAATCAGAAAAATAATAGTTATGCGTAATATATTTTTTAAAATTCTGTTGTTCGCCATTGTAATTTGTGGGACTACAGCTGTCAGGGCGCAGAACTCGCCTAAACGTGAATTTCGTGGAGCATGGATTCAGACCATGTTTCAGGGGGAGTATATGAATATGAGTGTAGAGGAGTTAAAGGCAGATTTAATCAAAAAACTGGACAATCTGAACTCTATGGGAATCAATGCTTTGGTTTTTCAGGTACGTCCCGAATCCGATGCTTGGTATAACTCGCCGTATGAGCCATGGAGCCGCTTCTTAAGTGGCAAACAGGGTAAGGCTCCGGCTGATAATTTCGATCCCATGTCATTTCTGATTGCAGAGTGCCATAAGAGATGTATGGAGTTTCATGCCTGGTTAAATCCCTATCGTGCAGCATCGGGCGGAGGGGTACATCTTGCGCCCTCGCACATATATCATAAACATCCGGAGTGGTTCTTTAAGTTCAATAACTATCTATACTTCAACCCGGGAGTTGATGAGTCAATCAATTTTATCTGCACGGTTGTCGAGGATATTGTTACACGTTACGATATTGATGCTATCCATATGGATGACTATTTCTATCCATACCCCTCTCCGGGTTTGCAGATTCCTGACCAGGAGACATTCAGAAATAACGGACGAGGTTTCAATAATATTGAGGATTGGCGTCGCGATAACGTGAATCGCCTTATTCAGGCTCTTAGCACAACTATCAAAGATGTTAAGCCTTGGGTTCGTTTCGGTATCAGCCCGTTTGGAATCTATAGGAATAACTCTTCGCATCCGGATGGAAGTGCAACAAATGGAACTGAGAATTATGATGACCTCTATGCAGATATTATGCTATGGGTGAATAAAGGCTGGGTAGATTACAATATCCCGCAGATATATTGGGAGATGGGGCATGCTCAAGCAGATTACGTAACTCTTGCCAAGTGGTGGGCTGTGCATAAGGGCAAAGCGCATCTCTATTATGGTCAGGATGTTGCGCGTACAATGAAGGTGGATCAATTGACTGCAAAGATGCGATCAGTGCGTGAGTTGAAGGGGGTTGGAGGCTACTGCTTCTGGCCTGCAAATGAGCTCTTCTGGAACAATAAAGGAGTTGCGGACTCATTGCGTAACAGCTATTTTAAATATCCTGCTTTGGTTCCTGCCTATAACTCTTTGTCCTCTCACAAGCCTCAACAGGTTTCCGAGATTAGCATCACAAAAGTGAATAATGACAAGGCTACCTTGACCTGGGGAGCCATAGTAGAGGAGGGGAGTGCCGAGAGTGCGCACTACTTTGTTGTATATGCTTTCGGGAAAAAAGAGAAGGTTAATCTGAACGATGCTTCGCATATAGTAGCAATAACTCCATATACGTATGCTGAGATAGAGACACCAAAACAGGAAATGACCTATGTTGTAACTGCTATAAATCGTTATCATTCAGAGTCAAAAGGCCGTTTGTTGAAGATGACTAAGAAAAATTTAAAACGATTGCGTTGGTAAATAGAAATATTGTTTCTAACTTTGCCTTTGTCTTAACCAGAATTCGTTTTCATAAGTTTGTATGGTTTAGGTTAGTAGTTAGTAAATGTGCGAGGGCTCGGAAACGAGCCCTCAACGTTTGGAATGTTTTGAGGTGTTAAACAGAGTATTTGTTACGAAAGGTATACTAGTATGGATGCTATAATAAATTTAGAGAATCTGGAGTTTCGGGCCTTCCATGGCTGTTATGATGTAGAGCATGTGGTAGGTAACGATTTTAGGGTTGATGTTGAGCTCCGTTATTGTGCCGACAAGGCAATAGAGTCGGATAGTGTTGCTGATGCTTTGAATTATCAGAGGGCATATAAGATTGTTTCAGATGTTATGATGCGTGATGTGGCTCTGTTGGAACGAGTTTGTGCAACTATGCTTGACGAACTGTATGCCAATTTTCCGGAATTGAAGTATGCCAAGGTGAAAGTTGCCAAGTTGAATCCGCCGTTAGGTGGTAAAATAGGGGCAACTGCAGTCTCAATGGAAAAATAATTGTGGATTTTTTTGGATGTAAAGGATTTTGTTTTTATCTTTGCATCCGCAAACCAAAAGTTGGTCGGTTAGCCAAGCGGTTAGGCACCGGTCTGCAAAACCGTCTAGAGCGGTTCGACTCCGCTACCGACCTCAGAACGCATCGGAAAATTCCGGTGCGTTTTTTTCATTTTTTAACTCTCTTATTCCCTTACTTTTTACTATCTTTGTCCTATATGAGAGAGATAACAATCTATACTGACGGAGCGGCAAGCGGTAACCCCGGACCAGGGGGGTACGGAGTTGTGCTTATGAGTGGTCCGCACAGGAAGGAACTCTCTGGTGCATATAGACTTACAACCAATAACAGAATGGAATTGTTGGCAGTGATTTTAGGTCTTGAGGCTTTGAAGCAGGAGGGTAATAAGGTTACAATTTACTCCGATTCCAAATATGTTGTTGATGCCGTACAGAAGGGGTGGCTCGCCTCTTGGGTTAAGAGTGGTTTCAAAAACAAAAAGAATCCCGATTTGTGGCGACGCTTTTTAGCTGTCAGTTCAAGGCACCATGTAAGTTTTGTATGGGTAAAGGGACATGCAAGCGTTCCTGAAAATGAGCGTTGCGATCAATTGGCAGTTGCGGCATACAAGAGTGGCGTGTTTGATATTGACTCAGGTTACGAAATGTCTGAACAGTCAGAGCAGGGTGTTGCTCTATTTGAGTAATAATATAAAACTAAAATTATGGCAGAGTTTGTTAAGAGAAAAATTGCTTTGGTAGCACACGATGCAATGAAGAAACAGCTTACAGAGTGGGCATTGTTCAATGCCGATAAACTTATTGGTCATAAATTTTATGCGACGGGTACAACCGGAACAATTATAAAAAGGGCATTGGAACAGCAACATCCTGATGTAGATTGGGATTTTACTATTCTGAATTCAGGTCCTCTTGGTGGAGATCAGCAGATTGGTTCGCGTATGGTTGATGGAGAGATAGATTATCTCTTTTTCTTCACCGATCCAATGTCAATGCAGCCCCATGATACGGATATTAAGGCGTTGACTCGTTTGGCAAGTGTGCAGAATATAATCTTCTGCTGTAACAGAGCAACTGCGGATCATATCATATCAAGTCCTCTGTTCCAGGATGATTCATATAAGCATAAACCACTTGATTTTACTGCCTACTCTAAGCGTTTTGAGGGACGTGATATTGCAGCTGAGGCTGTGAAAGAGGAGAGTGAATCAAAGTGAGACCTCGTCTAAAAAATCAGAGCCATGGTAAAGAAGTCGAAGAAAAACCAGAACAACATTCCTATAGGGAAGAAGGAGTTGAAACGAGCTATCGGCTCGGTTACTAAGGCAACTCCGGGCATTAGTTTTAACTACAAAGAGATGGCTAATGTTTTGGGACTGCCCGGTATAGAGAATCACAAGGCTGTTTTTAAGGCTATGGAGGAGATGTATGCCGATGGGCTTCTGGAGATGGTCTCTACGGGGCGTTTCCGTTCGCCCAATAAAGGACGCTATATTACGGGAACAGTAGATTTGACAGCGAAGGGCTCTGCCTATATAATCAGTGACGATATTGAGAAGGATGTATATGTATCATTTGCCAATCTGAAGCATGCATTGCATGGTGATGTGGTTAAGGTTATGGTTTATGCTCACAGAAGTGCTGACAGGCCTGAGGGCGAGGTTGTCGAGATTATTGAGCGTAAGCGTGCAACTATGGTGGGTGTTTTGGATGTGTCCGGAAATTATGCCTTCCTCGAGCCTACAGGCAAACAGTTGCCATACGATATCTTTATCCCTGTTGAGGAGTTGAACGGGGCAAAAGATGGAGACAAGGTTGTGGTCGAAATAACATCTTGGCCGGAGCGTCATAAAAATCCAATTGGTAAGGTTACTACCGTTTTGGGTAAGCCCGGAGATAATGATACTGAGATGCACGCTATAATGGCTGAGTTTGAGTTGCCAGTTGAGTTTCCTGAAAATGTATTGAAGGCTGCGGAGAAGATTCCATTTGAGATTCCGGCCTCCGAGATAGCAAAACGCAGGGATATGCGTAAGGTTTTGACTTTTACCATTGATCCTGCCGATGCCAAAGATTTTGACGATGCACTATCATTCAGATATCTGGATAACGGAACATACGAGGTGGGAGTTCATATCGCAGATGTAAGTCACTATGTTCAGCCCAATACCATAATCGATAAGGAGGCATACGCTCGTGCAACCTCGGTCTATCTGGTGGATAGAACCATACCTATGTTGCCCGAGAAACTTTGCAACGGAGTCTGTTCGTTGCGTCCAAATGAGGAGAAACTGACCTTCTCGGCGATATTTGTTATGGACAAGGAGGCGAACATTTTTGATAGTTGGTATGGAAGAGCGGTAATCAATTCCGATTATAGATTTGCTTACGAAGAGGCGCAGGCAATTATTGAGGGGGCTGACCATAAGATTAAAAATGAGATATTGACTCTTAACGATTTGGCTCAAAAGATGCGTGCTGCAAGATTTCAAAGCGGGGCATTGGATTTTGATCGCGAGGAGGTCAAGTTTAATCTTGATGAGCAGGGTAAACCTATAGGTGTATTCTTTAAGCGTTCCAAAGAGGCCAATAAACTTATCGAAGAGTTTATGTTGCTTGCAAATCGCAGTGTGGCAGCCTTTGTAGGTAATAAGCCTAAGGCAAAGACATTTGTATATCGTGTACACGAAAAACCTCTTGATGACAAGATGAGGGAGTTGAATGACTTTATTGCCAAGTTCGGTTACGAGATAAAGATGGGTAATCCCCGTGCAATGACAGCCTCGTTCAATACCCTGATGCAGAGTATCAAGGATAAACCGGAGGAGAATCTTATAGAGACTCTTGCTGTGCGTTCAATGGCAAAGGCGATCTATACAACCGAGAATATCGGACACTTTGGATTGGCATTTGATTTCTATACCCACTTTACATCGCCAATACGTCGATATCCTGATGTGATGGTACACAGATTGTTGGATAGATATCTTGAGAATGGACGTTCTGCTTCAAAGGATAAGTATGAGGAGTATTGCAAGCACTCTTCTGAGATGGAGCAGTTGGCTGCGAATGCCGAGCGAGCCTCAATCAAGTATAAGCAAGTTGAGTATATGTCCGATAAGATTGGCCAAAGTTTTGCCGGAACAATCTCGGGTGTTACTCAGTGGGGATTCTTTGTTGAACTTAATGATAGCAAATGTGAGGGGTTGGTCTCTATAGCAGGTCTTGACGATGACTACTACGAGTTCGATGAGCCAAACTATAGAATTGTCGGCCGTCATCATCATAAAACATATCAGCTTGGAGATGTTGTGACTGTCAGAGTTGCAAAGGCAAATCTCTTCTCTCGTCAACTTGATTATGAGTTGGCAGGTGATGGAAATACCTTTACCGGACAGGCAAAAGAGGAGACCCGTGTAGCAATAATCGGAGGACGATCTACAAGAATTACGGGCAAAAAAGAGAGTAAAAAGAGAGGTTCTTCAAAGAAGGCCTCCTCTAAAAAAGGCAAAAAGGGAAAGCGTAAATAGAAAAGAAATTTAATTATGTGGTCATTTATTGGTGCGATAGTGCTTTTGGTTGTGGGGTATGTGGTTTACGGAAAATTTATGGAGAGATTTTTCGGGGCAGATCCCAAGAGAAAAACTCCTGTGCAGGAGTTGGCTGATGGAGTTGATTATATTGAGTTGCCTCCATGGAAGATATATGTAATTCAGTTCCTGAATATTGCGGGATTGGGCCCTATTTTTGGAGCAATACTTGGCGCTGCATACGGAATGATGGCGTATGTATGGATTGTATTGGGATGTATCTTTATGGGTGCAGTTCATGACTATATGTCCGGAATGCTCTCTATGCGTTTGCAGGGCATGGGTCTTCCCGATATTGTGGGTAAATATCTAGGAGTACCATTCCGTCGTTTTCTGGTCTTCTTTACAGCAATACTTTTGATTGCTGTGGGAGTGTCGTTTGTGAGCGGTCCTGCTACACTTATGGCTAACCTGACAAAGTGGAATGTGAATGTATGGTTGTATATTATATTCGTATACTATATTCTGGCAACTCTCCTTCCAATAGATAAGATTATTGGTAAAGTCTATCCTATTCTTGGTGCTGCATTGATTTTTATGGCAATAGCAGTGGGAGGTTCATTGTTGGTACAGGCCTTTTCCGGTGAATTGACTTTAACTGAGTTGTCTTGGGAGACAATCAAAAACGGTCACTCAAATCCCGAGTCAAACATCTTGTTCCCTATGCTTTTTGTAGTAATCTCATGTGGAGCAATATCTGGATTCCATGCAACACAAAGTCCATTGATGGCACGTTGTATCTCAAATGAGAAGTATGGTCGTCCAATCTTCTACGGAGCAATGATTACCGAGGGTATCATTGCTATCATTTGGGCAACAGCGGCTATTGCATATTGTGGAGGGATTGAGGAACTGAATAGTTGTGGAAAAACTCCGGCAGTATTGGTAAACGAGATTTGTAACTCCTGGTTAGGTAAGGCTGGAGCTGTCATTGCCATTATCGGTGTTGTTGCGTGTCCTATTACATCGGGCGATACCGCTTTCCGCTCTTTGCGTCTGATTATTGCCGATGCGTTGAAGATTAAGCAGATTTCGATTAAAAATCGTTTGATGATTGCAGTGCCAATATTTATTCTGGCATACATAATGACTCAAATTGAGTTCTCGGTTTTGTGGAACTATGTAGGTATCTCTAACCAAATGTTGGCTTGTATAACACTTTGGACCTGCTCAATGTTCTTTGTTTCCGAGAAGAAGAGCTATTGGTTTACTGTTATCCCGGCAACATTTTTGACATGTGTTTGTATTAGCTATTTTCTTGTTGCCCCTCATGCGAGCGGAGGTTTGGCTCTCAATTCATCGTGGGGTAATATTATGGGAATGATAGGCGCAACAGTCGCTTTGATTGCATTTATGATTTACAAAAACTCAATATCTGTGGTTCATAAGCGAGGCAAGATTGTTGCGGCTATGATTTTGGGATGCATAATTATCGGTTATCTATTGTACCCCAAGGGTGAGGGCACAGAGGGCGGAGTTCCTGTAGAGGAGATGGTGCTTACGGGCGAGGACTCAACTGCTACTGCACAGATGACATACAAATATGGAATTCCAATTGATGACTACGATATTGTATATGGCACAGTAGAGCGTAACCAGACACTTTCGACTATCCTTACCCATCATGGCTTGACAAACAATCAGGTCAATAAGGTGGTGCAGGCTGCCAAAGGGGTTTTTAATGTACGTTCAATGCGAATAGGACAGGCTTATGCCTGTCTTCGTTGTGTAGATACAACCCTTGTTGAACCTAAGATGGAGTATTTTGTATATGAAGACAACGATGAAGGTTATGTGATTTTCGACCTTCGCAGCGATTCCGCATATAGTGCAACTCGTGGGTACTATCCTGTTGAGTGGCATACAAACAAAGTTGCAGGACGAGTAGAGAGCTCGTTATGGAATGCTATGAAGCGCACCGGAGCAGATCCTCAGCTGGCGGTAGATATGTCTCAGATCTTCGGATGGAGTATTGACTTCTTTGGCCTTCAGAAAGATGACGAGTTCAGAGTGGTTTACGATCAAAAATTTGTAGAGGGCGATCCTCTGAATACATTCTCTATTCGTGCGGCACGCTTTACAAGTAATGGCAAGACAGTCAATGCTATCCCATTTATGCAGGATGGCGAGATTCTCTATTTTGACGAGACCGGAAATAGTTTGGAGGGAGCCTTTCTGAAAGCTCCTTTGGACTACTACAGGATTACATCACGTTTTACCAACAGTCGTTTCCATCCCGTATTGAAGCGTTATCGTGCTCATCATGGTGTCGATTATGCTGCACCGACAGGAACTCCTGTATATGCAATCGGAAGTGGAAAGGTAATTGAAAAGGGTTACCAGAAGAATGGTGGTGGAAACTATATAAAGATTCGTCATAATAGTACATACACAACAGTCTATATGCACCTCTCAAAATTTGCAAAGGGGTTGCACGTGGGCCAGCAGGTTGCTCAGAAAGAGGTGATTGGTTATGTAGGTTCTACAGGTTTATCAACAGGTCCTCACCTCGATTTTCGCGTATATGAGAATGGTAAACCGATTAATCCTTTGACAATCAAGTCTCAGCCCAAGGCTCCGGTTAAACCCGAGAATAGAGCCGACTTTGATGCTCTTCGAGACTCGGTAATGCTTATGCTCGACAGATTGACTCCTGCCGGGGTGGAGAGTGTTGATGAGCAGTCACAGGTACACAATCAACCTCAGGTTGTAAGAGAGTCGGGTGTTGTGTAGCAAGTAATACTAAATTAGATATTCCGGATTATGAATTTGAAATTCAATATTCAGTATAGAACTCAGTGGGGCCAATCCGTGGTTTTGTCTATAGGTGAAAACTTCTATCCAATGAACTATACCATTGGAGATGTATGGAGTTGCTCTATAGAGGGAATTGATATGGAGAGTATTGGTAACTATCACTATCAGATTGTGAAAGATGGCCAGGTGGTTCGCAAGGAGTGGGGTGCTCACACTTTTTCGTTAGCTTCTGTGGGCGAGGCATCGCTCATAGTAGTGAATGACAAATGGATAGACTCCCCTGTCGATTTGCCCTTCTACTCTTCACTATTTACAGATGCGGTTTTCCGTCGTGAAACTCAGCAGACTGTGGAAGATTCTTATAATTTAAATACCATATTTCTTGTTGACTATCCCCAGATTGAGCCAGATAAGGTTCTGGGAATAGCAGGAAGTGGAAATATTTTAGGTTCGTGGGATAGAGTTATTCCGATGAACGATAGTGATTTCCCTCGCTGGAGTTTGCAGTTGATGGTTAATGCTCCTTTTGAGTTTAAGTTTGTAATAGCCGATAAGGAGAGTTTGAAACCGTTGGTATGGGAGGAGGGTGAAAACAGAATCTTCTATCCTATGGTAGGAAGAGGCGAGATGGCGGTTGAGGCCTCGATGGCTCCCCGTTTTGCTCCTTTAAACTGGCGAGGAGCAGGAACGGCAATCCCTGTCTTTTCATTGCGAACCCGGGATGACTTTGGAATTGGAGAGTTTCTTGATTTGAAGAAGATGGCAGATTGGGCTGCTGCGACTGATCAGTCTATAATTCAGATTCTTCCAATCAACGATACAACTATGTCGCACTCATGGATGGATTCATATCCATACAATGCCAATTCAACTTTTGCTCTACATCCTCAGTATGTCAATCTTATAGCTGCAGGTGTTGAGCCAGATGAGGATTACTTTAAGTTGCAGAAGGAACTCAACACATTGTCGCAGATAGACTACGTGCGTGTCAATAATGAAAAGATTCGTCTGTTACGTACTGCTTTCAGTAAAGTGTATGGTGAAATCAGCCAAAGCGAAGATTATATAGAGTTTGTAAATAGCAACTCGGGGTGGCTTGTTCCGTATGCGGTGTTCTGTGTGTTGCGTGATATGTATGGAACATCTTGCTTTGCAGAGTGGGGTGAGTATGCAACATATACGGAAGAGAAGGTTGACGACTTCTACTCAACGAATAAGCGTGAAGTTGATTTCCATATCTTTATTCAATATAATTTGCACAAACAATTGACCGAAGCTGTGCAATATGCGCATAAACAGGGTGTTGTTTTGAAAGGTGATTTACCGATTGGAATAAGCAGGACCAGTGTTGATGCTTGGGTGAATCCTGATCTTTTCAATATGGATTGTCAGGCAGGAGCTCCTCCCGATGCATTTTCAGAGTATGGTCAGAATTGGGGCTTCCCAACCTACAATTGGGAGCGAATGGCACAGGATAACTTTGCATGGTGGAGAGCCCGTTTTGCCAAGATGGCAGAATATTTTGATGCTTTCCGTATTGATCATATATTGGGATTCTTCCGTATATGGGAGATTCCTATGCACGCTGTGCGAGGTTTGTTGGGTTATTTTAATCCTGCACTGCCTTACTCGGCCGATGAGCTGGCAAAACGGGGTTTTGATATGAGAAGTTCATTCTACTCCAAACCCTATACTGCTGATTGGGTTATAAATGATCTGTTTGGCGAATTGGCAGATGAGGTGAGAACCCGATATATGAAAGATGGAGGATTGGCTACTGAATACTCGACACAGCGCGATATTGTCTCAAAAATCTCTGCTGAAGGTGATAATGATACAATAATCGAAGGACTTCTTACACTTACAGAGAATCTTCTCTTTATTGAGGATCCGTATAGAAAAGGATACTACCATCCACGAATTTCTCCTTTCAAGACATACTCATACAGAGCCTTGAATCCGCAACAGAGACATGAGTTTGACAAGATTCATGAGGAGTTCTTCTATCACAGGCATAATGAGTTCTGGCGAGATTCGGCAATGATGAAACTACCAACATTATTGGCCTCTACCAAAATGTTGGCTTGTGGCGAGGATTTGGGTATGATACCAGCTTCGGTTCCACAGGTAATGGCGGATTTGAGAATACTTTCACTTGAGATTCAGCGTATGCCGAAGGGAATGGGCGAGGAGTTTGCCAAACCTTCACACTATCCCTATTTATCGGTATGCACAACATCAACCCACGACATGAATCCCATCAGAGCGTGGTGGGAGGAGAATGATGAGTTGACACAAAGATATTATAACAATGTTCTTAAGCTTGAAGGCGATGCTCCAAAAAGTTGTACACCTGAGATAGCTAAGCGTATCCTGTTGCAGCATGTGGCCTCGCCCGCAATATTTGCAATTCTTCCACTGCAGGATTGGTTGGCGATGGATGGAGATTTGAGAGCTGAGGATCCACATAGTGAAAGAATAAATGTGCCGGCGATTGCCCGTTATTATTGGCGTTACAGAATGCATATAGATATAGAGCAACTTTTGAATGAAGATAGATTCAACAATGAGTTGCGAGAAATGTTGAAGTGATAATTTTATAATTTGCAGAAAAATGGAAAACAGTACTGAGATACAGAGTTCGCTACACCCCGATTGGTGCTATAACTCGGTGGTGTATGAGATGAATATTCGTCAATATACCCCTGAGGGTACATTGAAGGCGGCAATGAAACATCTGCCCCGCTTGAAGGAGTTGGGAATAGATATTCTTTGGTTAATGCCTATATATCCGATTGGAGTAAAGGGACGTAAGGGAACATACGGCTCTTATTATGCAATTCAGGACTATTGTGCGGTAAATCCTGAGTTTGGCACAATGAAGGATTTTGAAAAGTTTCTTGAGAAGGCACACAAACTTGGATTCAAATTGATTCTTGACTGGGTTGCTAACCACACCTCGCCCGATGCACGCTGGATAACCGAGAGCCCTGCGGATTGGTACCACAGAGATGAGAATGGCGAGCCTGAGATTCGATTTGACTGGACAGATATTGCTGCATTGAACTACAATAACAAAGAGGTATGGCAGGCTATGGATTCTGCTATGCGCTTCTGGTTGGAGAAGGGAATTGATGGATTCCGTTGCGATATGGCCTGTCTTGTACCGATGGAGTTCTGGCGTGCAACTATCCCTGGATTGCGTCGTGATTACCCCGGAATCTATATGCTTGCTGAGGGCGAGACTCCTGAATTGCACTACGATGCTTTCGATGCTTCATACCGTTGGGATACCTTCCACCTGATGGATGATCTTGCACAATATAAGAAGGGTATGCACGATTTGATTGGACATCTTAATTATACCCAGAATGAGTATCCTGCTCACGCTTTTCGCCTGATGTTTACCTCAAATCACGATGAGAACTCATGGCAGGGAACGGAATTTGAGCGTATGGGCGAGGCCGCAAGAGCTATGGCTGTCTTGACCTTCACCCTGCCCAATGGACAACCCTTGCTCTATACAGGCCAAGAGATGGGATTGAATAAGCGTTTCCAGTTCTTTGAGAAGGATCCTGTTGAGAAGTGGAAGAGAATGACTATACCGACTTCTATAAATACTTAATCAGGGTGCGTCACTCAAATTCTGCGCTGGCTGCCGGAGAGCGTGGAGGAAAGTTTGAAATTCTGAATACCGAGAACAATACTCTTATGTTTGCAAGAACACTGCCGGAGAATCGTGTTATTGTTAAAGTTCAGATGTGTTATCCGTGGGCATGGGAGATAAAACGTGAGTATTAGTTTTAAACGGATTCATAATATTAAAGATGAAAAAGGGGGGTGTCCAACAATGTTAGACACCCCCTCTTTGATCTTTTAATAGGGTTCGCTTACTTGATAAGGCTCTCAACCTTTGCAATAAGTGCGCTCTTTTGAACAGCTCCAACCTGTTTGTCAACTACGTTTCCATCCTTGAAGAACAGAATTGTTGGGATGTTACGGATACCATACTTCATTGCAATTCCCTGACATGTATCAACGTCAACCTTAGCAACAACCATCTGGTCTGCATACTCGGTTGAAATCTCCTCCACGATAGGAAGCATCATTTTGCATGGTCCACACCACTCTGCCCAAAAATCTACCATTGCAGGTTTGCCTGCATTGAGAACTAACTCCTCAAAATTTGTGTCATTAACAGCAATTGCCATAGCTCTATTTAATTTTAAATTTAACTTTCTTCTCTTTCAAATGAGTGCGTAAAGATAGTACTTTTTTTCATACAAATGTTAAAAACGCCCCTTTTTTAGATTCATTTGTCAATAGTCAATGTAAACATATCATATTCACGAACAAAATCAAACAAGGATTTTGATTTTGAAATCAGACATTTGCGAGAAAAAGTCTTTACAATATGTCCGTTATCACTATATATATTAACTTTCAGAGGAAGATACTCCAGTTTGTTTTCATCGGGGCTCTCCATATCCTCTTTGGGAGCAATGATATCGTTTCTGACAATGGAGTTATCCTTTATTACCCTTTTGTAGAGTTCCGAGATAATCTCCTCTGTAATCTCCTCTGCACTTATCTGCAGAGTAATAGAGTTTATCTTACCCTGGCCCAGCTCCTCCAAAAGTCCTATTCTCTTTATACAGAACTCAACAGGATTCTTCTCATTACCCCATTTGTGGTCAAATATGCCCTGTATGAATATAGCGCTCTCCTCCTTTATAAAGTTTCGGAAATTGGTATAATCTTTTCCAAAAAGAGTGAACTCATGTGTATTTGAATAATCGGTCAATGTCAGAATAGCATAATCCTTACCATTCTTTGTTTTGCCTTCCCGGGCAGCAGTAATGATTCCGCCAAAAGAGAAGTCCTTGCCCTTAAGTTCATTTAAGTCTTCGCTATTGAAGATATCCATAGAGCTGCACATCTGCATCTCAATAAAATGGAGATTCAGAGGGTGTGAGGTGAGATATTGACCAATCAGCTCCTTCTCCTTGCTAGCCTGTTCATACTCTTTCCAGTGCTCGCAATCGGGAATTTCGGGTTTCGCAATAGTGATATCGTTCATATCTGCGAAGAGAGAAATCTGAATCTTGTTCTGGTCAATCTGGTAATTCTGACCATAGGTGTACAGGGCATCAAGTACAGTGTCCCCCTTGCGTGTAGGCTGGAAGAATTGGGCACGATGGAATCCAAAGCTATCAAAACATCCTGCCGAAATCATATTTTCAATCGCTTTTCGGTTTACGGTATGTGTGTCAATACGCTCAAAGAAATCGTAAACATCTTTAAATGGACCGCCCTTTGCTCTTTCTGCAATGATAGCATCACCTACGCCCTCGCCCACGCCCTTGATACCGGAAATTCCATAGCGAATCTCGCCCTTCTGGTTTACGGTAAAATCGTTATATGACTCGTTGACATCAGGAGACATAACTTTAATCTTCATGCGTTGGCACTCATCCATAAAGGCAATCAGTTTGTCGGGTTTATCCTTGTTGTTCGACAAGTTGGCAGCCATAAACTCAGCAGGGTAGTGTGTTTTAAGGTAACCGGTCTGGTATGCAATATAGGCATAGCATACGGAGTGAGATTTGTTGAACGCATATTTGGCAAATGCCTCCCAGTCGCCCCATATCTTATTAACCATATCCTCAACACTGCGATTTCGAACTTTACAACCCTCGACAAACTCTGGATTATTCTTGCAGCCCTGCATGAATACCTCCTTCAGCTCGTCCATAAGCTTAATGATCTTCTTACCCATTGCCTTACGAAGGGTGTCCGACTGTCCACGTGTAAAATTACCAAGCAGACGTGATTGAAGCATAACCTGCTCCTGGTATACGGTAACTCCGTATGTATCTTTCAGATACTTCTCCATCATAGGATGTTCGTACTCAATAGGCTCTTTTCCCAGTTTTCGGTTGATGAACTGTGGGATATACTCCATCGGACCCGGACGGTATAGGGCGTTCATTGCAACCAGATCCTCGAAACGGTTAGGCTTTAATGCTCGCAGGTGTTTCTTCATACCGGGCGACTCGAACTGGAACAAACCGGTGGTTTCGCCACGTGAAAACAGAGCCATTGTCTCGGGGTCATTCAAAGGTATCTCATCTTCATGGATCGTTTTACCCTTTGAGATTTGAATATTTTTTAAACAGGTCTTGATGATAGTCAAGGTGCTGAGTCCCAGGAAATCCATCTTAATCAAACCGATAGGCTCTACAAAGTGCCCATCATATTGGGTGGTCATAAGGCTCTCGCCCTCGGTAGGAATAACCGGGATATGGTCGGTAAGAGGGTCGCGGCTGATAATGATACCGCAGGCATGGATTCCGGGTTGGCGAATGGAACCCTCAAGGCGCTCAGCCATATCCAATGTCTTTCTAATCAATGGGTTATCTGATTCGCGTTCCTTGGCTAAATCCGGATTCTCTGCGTATGCCTTCTTAAGAGTTATTTTGGGCGTCTCCGGAACCATCTTTGCAAGTCGGTTCGATTCTGCAATTTCAAGTTTCAATACTCGGGCGCAATCCTTGATAGCCATTTTTGCAGCCATACTTCCAAATGTAACAATATGGCATACCTTATCCTGACCGTACTTCTCTGTTACCCACTCAAGAACTTTCTGGCGTCCTTCGTCATCGAAATCAACATCAATATCGGGTAGAGAGATACGATCGGGATTCAGAAAGCGCTCAAAAAGCAAATCATACTTGATAGGGTCAATATTTGTAATTCCCAGACAGTATGCCAC
The DNA here is from genome assembly GCA_017936285.1 of Marinifilaceae bacterium. GTDB lineage: Bacteria > Bacteroidota > Bacteroidia > Bacteroidales > Marinifilaceae > RGIG9079. The sequence continues at coordinate 17,375 of JAGBFU010000070.1, forward strand.
AGCACTTCCGGCAGCAGAGCCTCGTCCGGGGCCGACAATTACTCCCATTGAACGGGCAGCAGCGATAAAATCCTGCACAATCAGAAAGTAGCCTGGGAATCCCATAGTCTTCATAATGTGCAGCTCAAATACTATACGCTCAAGAATATCATCGGGTATCGGGTCGCCATATCTCTTTTTGGCACCTCTCATTGCCAAATCGGCAAGATAGTCTGCCTCAAGTTTTATACGGTATAGTTTGTTATATCCGCCAAGTTTCTTAATCTTCTTCTCGGCATCAGCCTGACTCATTACCACATTACCCTTCTCATCCCGGGTGAATTCGTTAAATAACTCCTCTTCGGTAATTCTGGTTCTGTACTCCTCCTCGGTGCCAAACTCTGCAGGGATTGGGAATACAGGCATAATAGGATCAGAATCAAGAATATAATTCTCAACTTTATTGACAATCTCCTCAGTATTGGTTATTGATTCGGGAATATCGGCAAAGAGGGCCTCCATCTCCTCGGTGGTTTTGAACCACTCATGGCGGGTGTATCGCATGCGATTAGGATCATCATAATCCTTCTTGGTGCTGATACAGAGCAACAAATCATGTGCATCTGCGTCGTCTGCATTAAGGAAATGGACATCATTTGTTGCAACAACCTTTATGCCTAACTCCTGAGAAATCTTCAACTTCTCTTTTATACATCTCTCCTGAACCTCATATACTTCAGCTCTGCTTTTAGGATCAACGGCAGGGTGGCGTTGCAGTTCCAGATAGTAATCCTCGCCAAAAATCTTTTTATACCAGGAAGCGCACTCTCTTGCCCCCTCAAAATCTTCGGCGGCAATCTTCTTATCTATTTCACCTCCCAGACAAGCGGATATCGCAATCAAACCTTCGTGGTACTGTTCAATCAATTCGCGGTCAATACGGGGACGATAATGGTGTCCTTCAACCCAGGCAGCTGAACATAACTTGGTTAAATTCCTATATCCCTTCAGGTTTTTAGCCAAAAGGATAAGGTGCCAGCCGGAGCGGTCTATGCGCTCGCTTTTACTTTTATCAAAACGGGTTCTTCGGGCGACATAGGCTTCACATCCGATAATCCCCTTGAAATCCTCCTTTTTGCATGCATCGTAGAAGGCTTTGACACCAAACATATTTCCGTGATCAGTAATCGCGACTGCAGGCATACCATCCTTTTTTGCCTTGGCAATCATATCGCTGATTCTGGTAGCTCCGTCAAGAATAGAGTACTGTGTATGAACATGTAAATGTGTAAAACTCATTAAGCAGGCATCGTTAAAAGTTATACATGAAATAGAGAGATATATCTCTCTATCTGTTTGGGGAAGTATCTGTATTCAAGTGCGTGCACTTTGGCCGCAACACTCTCTGGGGTATCGTCAGGTTCAACCGGACACTTTGCCTGAAAAATAGTCTCTCCTCCGTCGTACTTTGAATCTATTGTATGAATGGTAATTCCTGTCTCCTTTTCTCCTGATTCGATAACCGCTCTATGAACATTCATTCCATACATCCCCTTTCCCCCGAATTTGGGAAGGAGTGCAGGATGGATGTTGATAATTCTGTTTTTGTATCTCTCAATAATATTACAAGGTATAAGTAACAGAAATCCTGCCAATATGATATATTCAATATTCATAAGCTCCAATTGTTGTTCTATAACCTCCTTGTCATAGAACTCCTCTTTGGTAAAAAGTATTCTCTCTATATGGGTAGGAATCTCTGATTTCAGAATTCCGGCATTGGGGTTATTACAAAATATAGCTTTAATGCATATCTCCTGTGATTTATGGAAATAGTCAATTATATTTTTAGCGTTAGTGCCTGTGCCTGAGGCGAATATAGCGATATTGGTCATGTCTGGAAAATTTTTAATGGTATATGACAAAGATAGCTATTCTTATATTTATCACCAAAAAGTTTTCTTATGAAAAAAAAATATCTTAAATTTGCGCGACGAATTGCGCATTCTTGTGTGTTTCGTGAAAGAATAACTAATGTTTAATCAAAAAATTTAAAGCTATGGCTGACATTACAAGTAGAGTAAAAGCAATCATTGTTGATAAGTTGGGTGTTGATGAGGCAGAGTTGACTCCAGAGGCTACATTTACCAATGATTTGGGTGCTGATTCTTTGGACACTGTTGAGTTGATTATGGAGCTTGAGAAAGAGTTCGATATTACAATTCCAGATGAGCAGGCAGAGAAGATTGCAACTGTAGGTGATGCAATTGCATACGTAGAGGATCACGCAAAGTAAATAATTGATATTATGGGATTGAAGCGAGTAGTTATTACTGGTTTAGGTACAATCAACCCACTTGGTCACAATGTGGCTGAGACATGGGAGAATATGTTGAACGGTGTCAGTGGTGCCGGTCCTATCACTCGTTTTGATGCATCAAACTTCAAAACTCAATTTGCTTGCGAGGTTAAGGACTACAATCCTGTGAATTTCTTCGACCGTAAGGAGGTTCGTAAAATGGACCTTTATACCCAGTTTGGTATTATTGCGGCTCGTGAGGCAATTCAGGATAGTGGAATTGACTTGGAAAATGCCAACAAAAAGAGAATTGGAGTTATTTGGGGAGCAGGAATTGGAGGTTTGCAAACATTCTTTGAAGAGAGCTATAACTTTGCTATGGGCAAGGATATGCCACGTTTCAACCCATTCTTCATCCCTAAAATGATTGCAAACATTGCGGGAGGTATGATAGCTATTGAGTATGGCTTCAAGGGTCCTAACTATACAACAGTATCAGCTTGTGCATCTTCTGCACACGCATTGGTTGATGCATTGAATTTGCTTCGCCTTGGAAAGGCTGATATCATTGTATGTGGAGGTTCTGAGGCTGCCGTATCCGTTCCCGGAGTTGGAGGTTTTAATGCTTTGCATGCATTGTCAACTCGAAATGATGATCCTAAGACTGCTTCACGTCCATTTGATGCAGATCGTGATGGATTCGTAATCGGAGAGGGAGGAGCTTGTCTTATCCTTGAGGAGTACGAGCACGCTGTTCAACGTGGTGCAAAGATATATGCTGAGTTGGCTGGAGGTGCAGCAAACTGTGATGCTTATCATATGACAGCTCCTGATCCAGAGGGAAATGGTGCTTGCGATGTGATGCTTGAGGCAATGGCAGATGCAGGAATACCTGCTGAGCAACTTGACTATATCAATGTGCACGGAACATCAACAGGTTTGGGAGATATTGCAGAGCCTACAGCTATTATGAAGGCTTTTGGAGAGCAGGCATACAAACTCAATATCAGTTCTACAAAATCAATGACCGGACACTTGCTTGGTGCTGCCGGAGCCATTGAGGCTATTGCGTGTGTAATGGCTGTACAGAATGATATTGTTCCGCCTACAATCAACTTCCATAACCTTGCGCCTGAATTGGATCCAAAGTTGAATTTCACATTCAACGAGCCTCAGAAGCGTACTATTAATGTCGCTTTGAGTAACACATTTGGATTCGGAGGACATAACGGTTGCATTGTGATTAAGAAAGTTTAATTACTGGTATTTCAGTGGTTAAAAGAATAGTACAATCCATAGAGCTATTGTTTCGTCGAAACGAGAAGCTTTATGGATTGTCTTTTTCTCAGTTGGGCTTTATTCCCGGTAATAGAGATCTGTATCGGTTAGCCCTTCTGCACAAGTCAGCATCACAAATTGCAAAAGATGGACGAGTTCTGAATTATGAACGTTTGGAGTTTTTGGGAGATGCAGTTCTTGGTGCTATTACTGCAGAGTTGCTCTACAAATTCTTTCCTGACAAGGATGAGGGTTTTCTCACCCAGGTGCGTTCCAGAATGGTAAGCAGAGAGTCGTTGAATAATCTGGCAATAGAAATAGGCTTGGACAAAGGTGTTGTTGCCCACTCAGATATATCTAAAAATAAACATGTGTATGGAGATGTATTTGAGGCGTTTATGGGGGCAATGTTTTTAGATCAAGGATTTGCTGTCACGAAGCGTTTCATAGAGAAATTTATATTTCCGAACTATTATGATATCAAGAGTTTGGTGACGGTAGATACCAATTATAAAAGCCGATTGATTGAATGGAGCCAGAAGAATAAGGTTGACCTTAAGATGGAGACCGTAAATTCAACATCGAAGCGTGGTGGATTCTGTTGTACTGTACTGATAGAGAATGTTCCAAGAGTGAAAGGATTTGGAGGATCCAAGAAGGAGGCGGAGAAGGATGCTGCCCATAAATTGATGAACGAATTGGATCCTGAATTATCGGCATAACGAATCATTATTTGATTTAACGGAGGAGGTGTCTGTACTTTTGTAAGTAGATACCCCCTCTTTTTTCTTCTTTTTGTATACGTGAGCCAAGATGAACCAAGTATAAGTGAAGGTATCTTTAATTTTATTATTAACTTCACGCTTCAATATTGATATAAGTAGCATGGAGCAGAATAGATATCCTGAGATAGATTTGATTTTAAATAAGGTAAAGGAGAAATATAAGTTAGGAGACTATACGACTAACGATTATAGGCAGCTCTCTCGTACGTTACAAGAAACAGGCGCAGGAGCGTTGTCGCCTTCTACATTGAAAAGATTGTTTGGCTATGTTAGTGACAGACATAAGCCTACAATAACTACTCTGGATATATTGGCAAAATATATAGGTTATAAGAATTATGCAGATTATTATGAATGTGTAATGCATAAATACAGACTCTCTTCCTCGTTCCTTACAGCCAATCAGATATGGTCAAAATTTCTTAAACAGGGTGATCGGATAGAGATTGCTTGGGCTCCTGATAGAAAAATTGTTGTGGAGTATCAAGGTGATAATTGGTATGTTGTCATTTATGCCTCTAATACAAAATTGGAGTCAGGGGATTGTACTGACCCCAAAAGTTTTTTGTCCAAACTTTTGGGGTCACTTCACTTGTTTGACACCCCTTGTAGTTAATTATAAGCTTTTGGGAGAATACATTGAGTTCCACCAGCTTGCATCATCCTTCAGATATTTTGCGAACCATGCGTAGATGGTGTTTTGCCAACGGATGCGCTTGTTGTAATCAAGGATATGGTGGTCTTGATCCTTTACAAGTACCATTGCTGTCTCCTTACCCAGGCGTTTCAATGCAATATACATCTGAATACTCTCGCCTACAGGAACGTTTACATCTGAATCTCCATGCAAAAATAGAATAGGGGTGTTGATTTTCTCTGCATTAAATAGCGGACTACGCTCAACATATAGCTCCTTGTTGCTCCATGGATAGCTGTTTGCCATAGAGACTTCGCTATATGAGTAGCCCCAGTAACCCTCGCCCCAGTAGCTTGTATGGTCGCTGATGCCTGCGTGCGAGATTGCTGTTGCAAAAATGTCGCTCTTTACCTGTAGATATTGACTCATAAATCCACCATAAGATGCTCCAATACATCCAATCTTGTCGCGGTTAACGAATTGATGCTCATCTGCGAACTTTGTTGTACCCTCAATGATATCCTGGGCAACTCCCTCTCCGGCGGTATTTACGTGGCGGGCTGAAAACTCTTGTCCAAAACCGGTAGCACCACTCGGGTTCACAACATATACAATGTAACCTTGGGCAGCGTAAGCGTGATGTGGATAACGGCTCTCGAAGTTACAGCTTGTAGGGCTGCATCCTCCGTAGTAGTTAACAATCATTGGGTACTTTTTGTTTGCATCAAAATGAGGAGGAAGGTAGTATCTGCCATAAATTGTGTCTCCCTGGCGGTTAACAAAATTCCATGGAATACACTCTCCTAACTCTACATCCTTAAGGGTCTCTTTGCTTAAATCCTCAATCAAGGTGTAGTTCATCTTCTTGGTATTCAATGTGTACAAACGGTCAGAATTTGATGAACCCTGACCATAGAATGCCATCATAGGGGCAGTGCGAGCCAATGAGAAACTCATGGCAATCTCTTCGGGGATATTCAGATTCTGAATCTTGCCACTCTCGGGATTCATGCGGAAGAGTGAAATCTTATCTCTGTTTTCGGCTGCAAAATAGATTTGATTGTCGTATGGGTTCCATGTGTATGACTGAATACATGGATTGAACTCTTTTGTTACGGGAGTTATCTGCTTTGTAGCAATATCCATAATATAAAGTTCGCGCTCAGACAGACTTGGAGTTTGTCCCTCCTTGACATTCATTCCAATGCCGTTCAATGCCTCGGGGGAGCCACTGAACAGAACCTTGGTTCCGCATGGCGAGAAGATTCCGCCATTGATGAACTGATCCTGATTCACAAGGGTGTCGCATTTGCGTGTTTGTAGATCAAGAATATATACAGTGCTGTTAGTGCTTGGACGTTGGGTTACATCATGGCGACCTGTGCTTACCAGCAGATAACGTGAGTCTGCAGAGATATCCATTGCCCTTGTGTTGTGGTGGCCGAATGTAAGCTGTTGCATCATACCGCTCTTCAGGTCATAAATTGCTATGTTGCTGCGGTTTCTCCAGCCCGGAGCTCTGTCTGCTGGATGAATGACCTCGTAAATGTCCTCGCGCTCGCGTGGTCCTTGCTGGTTTACAGTGTAAACAAAGAACTCCTCGTTTGGAGCTATGCGGAATCCGCCTCTTGGAATGTCGGTAGCGAAAATCTCCTCTTCAAGAGTCTCAGGATTTACAACAATCAACTCGCTGCCGTTTGCACCCTCGCGGTTGTAGTAGTATCTATTTGAGCGAGGCATCCAGCTTGCACGTCCTGCCAGATGTGTAATGGTTGCACCTGTAGCGGTGTTGATGATTTTTGATTGTGAGCTGCTCTGTCCGCCTGCTCTATTGATAGTATATGAAACAATCATATATTTACCATTCGGCGAAAGAGACGATCCTGCCATACGTCTGTTGTGCAGTACATCGTTTATTGTGTACAGACGCTTTCCGTCTTCTCGGATAACTACTGCTCCATCCTTCTGAGAATCAATGCTTATAGAGATGGGAGAGTTATCCTCACCCTTTGTCATATATTTGATTACAATCTCGTGAGTAGCAGGCTCCAATGTCAACTCTCCTCCTCGTTGTATCTTGCCATTGACAAACATCCTGTAACCTTTGATACCATTGATGTTCAACTTTACCTTTGTGTACCCATAATTCTCAATGGTAAAACCAACCAAATGAATGGCATACTCTGCATTGCATGCAGGAATAGAGCCAATCTCTTGTAACTCTGCTCCATCAAGATTCTTTAGTGATAACTCGGAGTTGATGAAACTCTCCTCTGAGAAGTTGCGTGAATTAACATCGACATCGTCAACCATGATAGGTCTCTGAATAGTAAACGGACCCGCGTAACGCACCTTGTCAATATTAATCTTCTCTGCGTATGTGGTGAATGCCATGCAGAGAGTTACAATTAATAGTAATGTCTTGTTTTTCATATTGTGTGGTGTTATAAAAATGAGGTTGTCAAACAAAAACTTGTTAGACAGCTTCTTGTTATACAATTAACGTTATTGTTACACTTTTGAGCTGTTATTTCAATTCTGAAACAACCTTTTTGATTCGCGACATCGCCTCAATAAGTTTCTCATCGCTTGTGGCATAAGAGAATCGCAAACACTCCGGTGACATAAAGGCACTTCCTGCTACGGTTGCAACCAACCCCTTCTCAAGAATTAACATAGCCAGGTCATCGGATGTGTTGATAACTTTATCCTCATATTTTTTACCAAACAGTGCACTAACATCAGGGAAAAGATAGAACGCTCCCTGTGGCTCGTTCACCTTGAAGCCGGGAATCTCCTTTGCAAGTTTAATCACCAGATTCTTTCTGCGCTCAAATGCCTTGCGCATCTCCTCGATACACTCCTGTGGACCATTGTATGCAGCTTCGGCAGCCTTCTGTGCAATAGATGAGGCGTTAGATGAGTACTGTCCTTGAAGTTTATTACATGCTTTGGCAATCCATAATGGAGCAGCGATATATCCAATACGCCATCCGGTCATTGCGTATGCCTTTGATACTCCGTTGATGATAACAACGCGGTCACGTACATTTTCAAACTGCGCAATACTCTCGTGTTTGCCAACGTAGTTGATATGCTCATAAATCTCATCTGCAATGATGATGATATTTGGATATTTTGCCAAAACATCTGCAAGCCCTTTCAACTCCTCTTTGCTATACACGCTTCCTGTCGGATTTGATGGAGAGCAAAGAATAATAGCACGAGTCTTTGGGGTTATGGCAGCCTCAAGTTGTTCAGGAGTAATCTTGAAATCCTGATCAATACCAGCGTTTACACATACATTCACTCCCTCGGCCAGCTTAACCATCTCAATATAGCTTACCCATGCCGGAGTAGGGATGATAACCTCGTCTCCAGGATTGATAATACACAAAATGGTGTTACAAACCGATTGCTTTGCACCATTTGAAACTATAATCTGCTCTGGTTTATACTCAAGTCCGTTTTCACGTAGTAATTTGGCGCAAACAGCTTGTCTTAAAGACATATATCCCGGAACCGGGGTGTAGAATGAGAAGTTCTCGTCGATAGCTTTTTTTGCTGCCTCTTTAATGTGGTCGGGTGTGTAAAAATCAGGCTCTCCAACGCTTAGATTGATAACATCCAAGCCCTGAGCCTTTAGTTCGTTACTTTTTTGTGACATTGCAAGAGTTGCCGAAGGTGACAAACTTGCGATTCTTGCCGAAACTTGCTCCATATACTTATTGTTTAAATAGTTGCTAAAAATTCCTATCGGACAAAAGTACAAAAAAGAATTATATGATATACAAAGGCAATGAAATTTAAACAGATTCTTTTACCTTTGTAGAAAAATTGAAGCTGTTTAAAATTTATTTCGTGAATATATTTGCGTCACTCAAAGAGAGAAATTTCCGTCTCTATTTTATAGGTATGAGTATTTCACTTAATGGCACATGGATACAGAATGTTGCCCTTGGGTGGATGGTTTACTCTTTGACGGGATCGTTGGTGCTGCTCTCTGCTTCGACATTTATGGCTCAGATACCAAATTTCTTTGTAACTCCCTTTGCCTCTATATTGATTGACCGCTTTGACAGGAAGAAATTGTTGCTCGTTACCCAGAGCATAGCAGCTTTGCAAGCATTGGCGTTAGCTGCTTTGGCATTGACGAATACCATCCAGATTTGGCACATATTACTTCTGAGCCTCTGTTTGGGCCTTGCTAATAGTCTGGATATTCCCACTCGTCAGGCATTTTATCCCTCGCTCGTACCTAAGGAGAAGCTTGGTAATGCCATAGCCCTGAACTCTACCGTAATAAATGCAGCAAAATTGTTCGGCCCCGCTATAGGTGGAGTGGTAGTGAAGTTCTTTGGCGAGGGAATATGTTTTCTGGTTAATGGTTTGAGCTTTGCCGGCGTTATAATTCCGCTCTTGATGATGAGAGGAGTGCCAAATCCAATACCGAAGGTAAAGAAGAGTAGTGTAACGGTTGATTTAAAAGAGGGTTTTAACTATGTGAAATCCAACCGACCAATTCGCAATCTACTCCTTTTGCTCTCATGTACAAGTCTCTTTGGATTACCCCTGATGACCTATATTCCTGCATTCGTAAAGGATATTCTGCATGGCGACAGTATGATGCAGAGCCTGCTCTATGGTGGAGTTGGCGCGGGGGCTGTTCTGGCTTCAATTGTTCTGGCTGTCAGAAAGACTCCGTTGGGCCTCGGACACTTTGCTGCGTGCTCGGGTCTGGCTTTGGGGGCTGCTCTGGTGGTATTAAGTAACGTAACCTCGCCCATTATATCTGCAATATTGTGTATGCCCATAGGCTTTGGAGTTATAGCCAATGTAGCTGCAATAAATACGGTAATACAACATCTCTCTTCTGAAGATAAACGAGGCCGCGTAATGGGGTATCTGTCAATGGCATTTAATGGACTGGCTCCGATTAGCGGATTGATGCTCAGTGGCTTGCGCGCGCATGTAGGTTTGGAAGGAATCCTGGCGCTCTGCGGTTCAGGAGTTGTAATTGGGGGAGTATGGTTTTTGACTAGGTGTCGTAAAATGATGTCGTTGGCAAGTGATACCTATATTAATAAGGGAATCCTCGCCCGGGATGTAAATGTGAATAAGGTTAGATTTTAGGCTCAAATTTGTAGAGTTCTACAATTTTTTCTACTTTTGCACTTTGAAAATTAAAAAGATAAGATAGAATGGCAACAACAACCGCTGATTTTAAGAATGGATTGTGCATTGTATTTAAAGATGACTTGTATACAATCACATGGTTCCAACATGTAAAGCCGGGTAAGGGACCTGCTTTCGTAAAGACAAAATTGAGAAATGTTAAGACCGGTCGTACCGTAGAGAATACATTTACTGCTGGAGTAAAGATTGAGACTGCACGTATTGAGCGTCGTCCATACCAGTTCTTGTATAAGGAGGGTAATGACTATGTATTGATGCATACCGAGACTTTCGAGCAGTTGAATATTGCTGAGGAGTTGATTAACGCACCTCAGTTCTTGAAAGAGGGTGACTCTGTAGAGATGGTGGTTCATGCAGATACCGAAACTCCATTGTATGTTGAGCTTATGCCTACAGTTATTCTTGAGGTTACATACACCGAGCCTGGAATTAAGGGTGATACTGCATCTTCAACAGCTTTGAAGCCTGCAGAGGTTGAGACCGGAGCAAGAGTAATGGTTCCTTTGTTCGTTAACACAGGTGAGAAGATTAAGATCAACACCGAGGAGGGAACTTACATGGAGCGTGTAAGATAAGATCTGAAAGCATAAAGATAAAGAGAGGCATCCCGAAGGGTGCCTTTTTTTAATTAGGAGTTGGGGGTGTCTTGTCCTAAAATAGGTTTGTGGGTTAATTATACAAATGTAAACTTAAAAACGGACAAGAGAACTTCTCACTTATCACTCCTCACTCCTAACTGTTTACTATTTCATGTAATAATCGGGGTCTTTTATACAAAATAGTGGTGAAAATTTGTAATGGCGGAGATGAGTTTTTAAATTTGTATGCGAAATTTAACATACCATTAGTAATCCGTAGCAAATATCAATCATGCATTTACGTATAGGTAGTGCACTTCAGGGTGGCAAATATAGAGTAGAGCAGGTACTTGGTCAGGGAGGTTTTGGAATAACCTACTTAGCGATACAGATTGGTTTGAACCGTAAGGTAGCGATTAAAGAGTTCTTTATGAAGGATATCTGTAATCGTGATGCCTCTACATCTCATGTCAGTGTCCCCTCGGTAGGAAGTAAGGAGCTTGTTGAGAAATTCAAGAAGAAATTTATAAAAGAGGCTCAGACAATTGCTGAGTTGGACAATAATCACATCATCCGCATTCATGATATCTTTGAAGAGAATGGAACAGCATACTATGTAATGGAGTATCTTGGTGGCGGCTCGTTAAGTACCAAAATACCTGATGGTGGTGTACCGGAGAGTCAGGCACTTATTTATATACGTCAATTGTGCGATGCCCTCGCCTATATTCACTCCAAAAAGATACTTCACCTGGATATCAAACCGACCAATGTTCTTTTTCGTGAGAGCGGTGATCTGGTATTGATAGATTTTGGAATCTCGAAACATTACGATGATGCTAATGGCGGCCAAACCAGTAGCACCCCCGTTGGAATTAGTGATGGTTATGCTCCCACAGAGCAGTATGAGCGTGAGGGAGTTTCCACCTTTTCAGCATCGACCGATATTTATGCTTTGGGTGCCACTCTCTACTGTTTATTACAGGGGGTAAAGCCTCCCAAGGCCAGTATTGTATTGAACGATGGCCTTCCTGCACTTCCTGCCAAGGTCTCTGAATCGACCCGCAATGCCATTGAGCATGCCATGCAACCTCGTCGCAAAGATCGTCCCCAAAACATAGATGAGTTTTTGAAGTTGCTTGATGCTGGAGGAGATGAAATTGTAGCTGATAGCGATGTAACAATGATTGAGTTGCCGAAAGATGGTAAGATAGTAAAGGGTAAAGATGAATCCGCTTCATTAGATAGATCGGTGGCATCAAGTGTAGCTTCGGAAAATGGCTCTAAAGGTGGTGGCACTAAAAAATGGTTGTTTGGTATATTGGGAGCAGTCATGGCCGTTGTCCTTACCGTTGTCTTTTGGCCTGATGGGGGTAATGATGTCGATCCGGAGCCGCCTACCCCTAATATAGTTATTCCTGTAGATGTAGAGGATGTTCCGGAGTCCTCTACATCTCAGGTTGTAGTAGAACAGAATACCAAATTGTATGTAGAGAGTAATCCGAGTGGCGCGACAGTGTATGTCGATGGTAAATCAATCGGTACAACCCCAATCAGCGGAGAGGAGTTCCCAGTAGGAGGAAATCATAAGATAGAGTTACGTAAGGAGGGTTATGAAACATATTCGCTCAATGAGACTTTTGTTGCAGGTTCGGTTCGAATCAGTAAGAATCTGGATGAATTGAAAACTAAATTAAATGTTTCAACAACTCCTGCAGGAGCGTATGTTTTACTTGATGGAGTGTTGATCGGTACAACTCCACTAAAAAACGTGGCAGTGTCTCGTGGTAGGCATGATGTACTTTTGAAAATGGATGGCTACAAAGATTTTTCTTCATCATATACTTTTTCCTCAGACCCTATAAACATTAATAAGGTTTTGTCCGCAGCTCCAGTAAAGCCTGATACCATAATATTGTATCAAAATGAAGCAGGTAAGATTACACGTTCAGATGATGTAACACCCTCTTCGGTTGCAACAGAAACTATTAATGGCTTACAGGTAAAATGGGGGAGTGATGTAACTTCAACTCAGAAGGAAGTATTACGTGTTTTGATACGCAATATGGTAAGTGTTTCGGGCGGAACCTTTATGATGGGCGCCAATCCCGGTGATTCAGATGCGTTTGATTGGGAGAAGCCTCGTCATAGTGTAACTTTGTCGGGTTACAGAATCGGTAAGTATGAGGTAACTCAGCGTGAGTGGTTAGCAGTAATGGGTAGTAATCCTTCTTCTTCTAAGGGCGATAATTTGCCAGTTGAAAAAGTAAGTTGGAATGATTGTCAGGCTTTTATTCAGAAGCTTAACAACATGACTGCTTTAAGTTTCCGTTTACCGACAGAGGCAGAGTGGGAGTTTGCCGCCCGTGGTGGTAACCGTTCAATAGGTTATAAGTATAGTGGTGGAGATAATATCGGTAGTGTTGCTTGGTATACTGGTAATAGTCGTAACACTACCCATCCTGTAGGTCAGAAACAGGGTAATGAGTTAGGTTTGTATGATATGAGTGGAAATGTCTGTGAGTATTGCAGCGATTGGTATGGTCGTTATACTTCATTATCCCAGACTAATCCTCATGGTCCGAGTTCCGGCTCTGCCCGCGTGCGCCGTGGTGGCAGTTGGGTCAACGATGCGAGGGGCTGCCGCGTGTCGTACAGTGACAACTACACCCCATCGTCCACGGACTGCCACCTCGGCCTCCGCCTGGCGCTGTAGTTAATTAGGAATTAGAAATTAGGAATGAGGAATATAGTTAGGAGTGAACAGTTAGGAGTTAGGAGTTGGTTATACCTTATATAGTAATTCCTAATTCCTAAGCAAATCTTCGCAAATCTTATCTACACCTTTATATGCTATCTGTCAAGCAATGTTTTCTATACTTGCAATCCTGTGGATTTGCTTTAATTTGTTGTCTACCAACCCCCTAAATCCCCCTTCGTTTGGCTCACAAGTTCGCCTGCACTAATAAGGGGGACTTGAAAGTGGTATTTATTTAACTCCTAACTGTTCACTCCTAACTGTTCACTATTAACTCCTAATTAACTACAGAGCCAGGCGGAGGCCGAGGTCGATGTTCGTGAACGTCGGGTCGTAGTAGTCACGGTCCGACAAGCGGCAATTCATCGCACTGCCGTGCCAACTGCCACCACGGAACACGCGGAGAGAGCCGGAACTCGGACCATGAGGATTAGTACTTGGTGAAGATGAATAATAACTAATATCAAACCAATCGCTGCACCACTCATAAACATTTCCTGTCATATCATACAAACCTAACTCATAACCCTGTT
>JAGBFU010000071.1 GCA_017936285.1 Marinifilaceae bacterium
AAAAAAAACAGCAGCTATCAAGTCAACAATTATTTTATTTGTTAACTTGGTAGCTCTGAAATAGGTTTAAACTGTAAAGAAATTTTAGGACGAGTCAACCGCTTTCAAGTCCCCCTTATAAGTGAAAGCAAGCGCAGCGCGCTGAACGAAGGGGGATTTAGGGGGTTGGTAAAACAATCAAATTCAAGCAAATCCACAAGTTGTCATTAAAGTGATAGTTTGCTTTACAGATAATGAGTGGTAAGCGCGATAAGATTTGCACAGATTAGTTAGGAGTGAAGAGTTAGGAGTTAGGAGTGAGACTGAATTAGATATATACCGCTTTCAAGTCCCCCTTATAAGTGAAAGCAAGCGCCGCGCGCTGAACGAAGGGGGATTTAGGGGGTTGATAAGACAATCAAATCAAAGCAAATCTACACGCTTTCAAATAGAGAAAGCGTTGCTTTACTGATAACCATAAAGGTAAAGATGCGATTTGCACAGATTTGCTTGGTAGATGGCGAAGCCGAACATATCTAGTTTAGTCAGAGAATAAATAAAAAGAGTAATAACATAAAACTAAACTAGATATGTTCGATAATTTATCGGAAAAGTTAGAAAGATCGTTTAAGCTTTTAAAGGGAGAGGGAAAAATTACCGAGTTGAATGTTGCGGAAACACTCAAAGAGGTAAGACGTGCATTGCTTGATGCCGATGTAAACTACAAAGTAGCAAAGGACTTTACCAATCGTGTAAAGGAGAAGGCTTTGGGTCAGAATGTATTGACTGCGGTGAAACCGGGCCAGATGATGGTTAAGATTGTGCACGATGAGTTGCGTGACTTGATGGGAGGTCAGAGCGTAGAGGTTAATCTTCAGGGCTCGCCTGCAATTATATTGATGTCCGGTTTGCAGGGTTCAGGAAAGACTACTTTCACAGGTAAGTTTGCAAATTTGTTGAAGACCAAGAAGGGCAAGATGCCTATGCTTGTTGCTTGTGACGTGTATCGTCCGGCAGCTATTGAGCAGTTGAAGGTTCTTGGTGAGCAGATTGGTGTACCTGTTTATAGTGAGCCTGAGAATAACAATCCTGTTCAGATTGCTCAAAATGCTATCAAGTCGGCTAAGTTGAAGGGGTACGATGTTGTAATTGTCGATACTGCAGGTCGTTTGGCTATTGATGAGCAGATGATGAACGAGATCTCAGCTATCAAGGAGGCAATCAATCCAACCGAGACTCTTTTCGTTGTCGATTCAATGATCGGACAGGATGCGGTGAATACTGCTCGCGAGTTCAATGAGCGTTTGGATTTCGACGGAGTTGTGCTTACAAAACTTGATGGTGATACCCGTGGTGGAGCTGCATTGTCTATCAGAACCGTTGTAAACAAGCCAATTAAGTTTGTTGGAACAGGTGAGAAACCAGATGCTTTGGATGTGTTCTATCCTGAGCGTATGGCCGATAGAATTTTGGGAATGGGTGACGTTGTATCGTTGGTAGAGCGTGCCCAGGAGCAGTTCGATGAGAAGCAGGCTAAGGAGTTGCAACGTAAGTTGGCTAAGAATCAGTTCAACTTCAACGACTTTATGGATCAAATCCGTCAAATCAAGAAGATGGGTAACATTAAGGAGTTGGCTGGAATGATTCCGGGGCTTGGTAAGGCTATCAAGGATGTGGATATTGACGATGATGCCTTTAAGGGTATTGAGGCAATTATCAACTCAATGACTCCTGCCGAGCGTGAGCGTCCTGAGATTCTTAATGCCTCTCGAAGAAAGAGAATTGCAGCAGGAAGTGGAACTACTGTTCAAGATGTTAACCGTTTGATTAAGCAGTTTGATGACTCTCGTAAAATGATGAAGATGTTTACAGGAGGCGGTGCTGCAAATATGATGAAGCGTATGAAGGGAATGCCCGGTATGCGCAGAAGATAATCCGATTAGAAACTTTATAATTCTCAAAGATATGCAAGTAATTGACGGAAAGTTGACCTCGGCAACCATTAAGCAAGAGATTGCTGCAGAGGTAGATAAGATTAAAGCTAATGGTGGTCGTGCACCACACTTGGCTGCTGTTTTGGTGGGTAATGATCCTGCAAGTGAGACATACGTGTCAAGTAAGGTTAAGTCATGTAAGGAGGTCGGTTTTACAAGTACAGAGCTTCGTTTTCCTGCTGATATGAGCGAGGAGGAGTTGTTGCAGCTTGTAGATAAGTTGAACAATCAGGAGGATCTTGATGGTTATATTGTTCAGCTCCCGTTGCCAAAGCATATCGATGAGACAAAGGTGCTTATGGCTATCAATCCGGATAAGGATGTAGATGGTTTCCACCCATGTAACTTGGGAAAGATGATGACAGGACTTCCAACATTTATCCCTGCTACTCCTGCCGGAATTATGGAGTTGTTGACTCGTTACGGAGTTGAGACCAGTGGAAAGCAGTGTGTTGTTATTGGTAGAAGTAATATTGTTGGAACTCCAATGTCTGTCTTGATGTCAAGAAAGGGTGCCGATAGTACAGTTACCATTTGTCATAGTCGCACCAAAAACCTTAAGGAGATTACTTTGCAGGCAGATATTCTGATAGTGGCATTGGGTAAGCCTAAATTTGTCACAGCAGATATGGTTAAGCCCGGGGCTACTATAATTGATGTGGGTATTCACCGTGTCCCCTCGTCTGAAACAAAATCAGGTTTCCGTTTGGTGGGCGATGTTGATTATGCCGAGGTTGCACCAAAGTGTTCATTCATCACTCCGGTTCCAGGTGGAGTTGGACCAATGACAATTGTTTCGTTGTTGCAGAATACTTTGAAGGCATACCGTTTCAGAACAGAGGGATAATTCCCTTTTAATAGGTGAGGTATGGTTTTAAACTATATTTGGATAACATTTTTTGTGGTGGCCTTTGCGGTTGCCCTTGTTAAGTTGATTTTCTGTGGAGACACCCAAGTCTTCACAGAGATTGTCAACTCTACATTCTCATCGGCTAAAAACGGTTTTGAAATCTCGTTGGGTTTAACCGGAGTTTTGGCGTTGTGGATGGGAATTATGCGAGTGGGTGAGTGCGGAGGTGCCGTTAATCTACTATCCAAAGCCATGTCTCCGCTCTTTGCCAAACTCTTTCCCGGATTAAAGAAGGATTCGCCTGCGTATGGCCCTATTATGCTCAATATTGCAGCAAATATGTTGGGACTTGATAATGCGGCAACTCCGATGGGATTGAAGGCAATGAATGCAATGCAACAGGAGAATAGTGACAAGAGCCGGGCGAGCGATGCTCAGATAATGTTCTTGGTTATCAATACCTCGGGTTTGACTATTATTCCTGTCTCTATTTTGGTCTATAGAACGCAGTTGGGTGCTGCCAATCCAACCGATGTCTTTATTCCGATTCTTATAGCAACCTTTGTTTCTACATTGGTTGGAATTATATCGGTTGCTCTGATTCAGAAGATTAAGCTCTTCCAAAAAACAATACTCGCCTATCTTGGTGGTGCTACTCTGTTTGTGGCTGCCGTTGTTTGGAGCTTCTCAACCCTTTCTCAGAGTGAGATGGTTGTGGTTTCAAATGTTGCAAGCGGATTGATACTGTTTTCGATTATAGTGCTCTTTATAGGTATGGCGGCATGGCGTAAAGAGAATGTCTATAATGCCTTTATTGAGGGGGCGAAGTCGGGATTCGGAGTTGCAATAAAGATCATTCCCTATTTGATAGCTGTTCTTGTGGCTATCGGAGTATTCAGAGCTTCGGGGGCAATGGATATGTTGTTGGATGGTTTTGCATGGTGTGTCAATGCTTTGGGATTCAATGCGGATTGGGTTCCTGCAATGCCGACAGCATTGATGAAACCATTGAGTGGTAGCGGAGCACGTGGAATGATGGTCGATGCCATGACTACATACGGAGCAGACTCCTTTGTTGGCAGACTTGCCTGTCTTTTTCAGGGAGCCACTGATACTACCTTTTATATTATTGCAGTCTATTTCGGTGCGGTTGGAATTAAAAACACCAGATATGCTGTTCCATGTGGTCTGTTTGCCGATCTTGCAGGTATTATAACCGCAATTTTTATGGGCTACCTCTTTTTTAGTTGAAGAAGTGAATTCCAATTATGAGATTCGATGAACTTGATTTAAGCTATGGAGTGCTTGATGGCATTGATGCCATGAACTTTGTAGAGATGACTCCTGTCCAGGAACAGACAATGCCTGTCATTATGGATGGATATGACCTTATTGCTTGTGCCCAGACAGGTACAGGTAAGACTGCCGCATATACATTGCCACTGCTTAGCAGGTTGGAGGATGAGGGTAATCCCGACAATGTCGTTAAAGCCGTGATAATTGTTCCGACTCGTGAGTTGGCGCAGCAGATTGATGTGCAGTTCGAGGGCTTTTCATACTTCTTGCCAATCTCTACAACAGTTGTCTATGGAGGAGGCGATGGCTCAACATGGGAACAACAGAAACAAGGAATGTTACAAGGGTCTGATATTGTAATAGCAACCCCCGGACGTTTGATAAGTCACATTGCAAATAGCGGTGTCGATTTGAGCCATGTTGAGTATCTGATTCTGGACGAGGCCGACCGAATGTTGGATATGGGTTTCTTTGATGATATTATGAAGATTGTAAACAAGATGCCAAAAGAGCGTCAAACTTTACTCTTTTCAGCAACCCTTCCTCCCAAGATCAGACAGCTTGCTCAGCAGATTTTAAGAAATCCGGTAGAGGTAAATATTGCTATATCAAAACCCAACGAGGCAATCAAGCAGAGTATATATGTTTGTCATGAGCACCAGAAGTTGAAGCTGGTTCAGCAGATTTATGGTTCTGATTTTAGCGGTAAGAGCATAATTTTTGCCTCAAGTAAGCAGAAGGTTAAGGAGTTGGCATATACATTGAAACGCAAAAAGCTGAATGTTGCTGCAATGCACAGTGATTTGGAGCAAGAGGAGCGCGATAAAGTTATGCTTGACTTTAAAAATGGTAAGATTAATATTCTTGTCGCCACCGATATTGTCTCGCGCGGTATTGATATCGAGGATATTGAGTTGGTTTTGAATTACGATGTGCCGGGCGATCCCGAGGATTATATTCACCGTATAGGTAGGACTGCAAGAGCTTCGGCCGAGGGTTCTGCAATTACATTGGTAAACGAAGAGGATCAGGGACGTTTCTATCGCATTGAGAAGCTTATGGAGCGTCAGGTTGAGCAACTGCCAATTCCTGAAGAGTTGGGCGAGAGTCCGATATTCAACCGTGAAGCGTTTGCTCATCGCAAGGGACGTAGGGGCTATGACAGAAACAGAGGAAACAATAGGAGATTTGCAAGCCGTAAAAATCATAATGGTGCTTCCGGACATACAAAGAGAGCGAAAACCGAAGTAGGCTCAAGCGAACAGAAAGAAACTGAGCCTTCTGAGCGCAAGGCTTCAAATGGCGGTTTCCACAGAAAGCGTAGAAACTTCAAACCTCGCCCGAAAAAGGAAGAGCAGAGTCAGGGGTGATATAAATGAAAAAGGGGACCTGGCGGTCCCCTCTCGAAAGACATTTACAGAATGCAAATCAGCTTGTGTTAAAAGCTATCGCCTTTCCGGTTGGTGTGTGTGCTAAAATGAAATAAACCTAAACTAAATAACAGCTAAAACAAATCATTTCTCGCCTATTATTACGCTAAGTTTTGTTTCAAGGTTACAACCGGGGTGATTTTTTTTGCTCTCTGTATGTTACATATATAACTCCTTGTGAACCGGAATCTTTATTTCGGTGGTTTGGGTTGATTTTACATTCAATGTGTTTTCACGAAGCCAGGGGTTAAAACGTTTCAATGTTTTATAGCTGATGCCCTGTTTTTTTGCCCAATCGGTCAGATTACTGATTTTGCCTTTTACCTTTACAATAGTGTATGGTTCAGCAGGATAAGGCTTCTCTATTTGGAAATTATATTTCTCGGCATTATTCAGTATCTGCTTGAATGCCAATATCCTGAATACGTAGCGATTAGTCTCCTCGGCTAAAAGCAGGTCGTAGTAGTTGTTGGTTTGCTGTCTGGTTCTGAAGCGCTCAAAGCCATTTGTACCACAGTTGTATGATGCCGCTGCGGCTGTCCAGCTTCCAAATTTCTCTTTTGCCTTTTTCAGATATTTACAAGCTGCCCGAGTTGATTTCTCAATGTGGTATCGCTCATCAATATTACCATTTACAACCAGGTTATACTCTTTAGCGGTTCCCTGCATAAATTGCCATAAGCCTGCCGCTTTTGCAGGTGAAACTGCCAATACGTTCAATGCACTCTCGCATACTGCCAAATAGACAAAATCCTCGGGAACTCCCTCCTCTTTAAGAATGGGGATAATCTGAGCGGACATTCTTGGGAATATTCTTAGAATCTGTAATGTAGAGGCGTGAAGATATGTGTTTGCAGTCAATTCACGAGTAAATGACTCGCGAATATCGTTTCTGTGCAGAGGCACCTTTTCGCCTGCAAATTCAAACTCTGTCGGAACGTACACGTCGGTAGTTAGTGCCTTGGCAAAGATAAGCATCTGTTCGCCCTCATTTCGTACCTCAATCCTGCCCTCGTTCAGGATATTTTGGAGTATGGCTTCGGTTGAGTCGCCTGATACATTCTCAATAGAGTCTGGCTGGGTGAAGTGTGTGATTGTTGCAGGATAGAATCCGAGCGACTCAGCTGAAGGTTTCTCTTGACTCTTTACGTAGATATAGCCTACGGCTCCTGTTATCAAGGCACTCCAAATTGCCAGGATAATAATTAGTGCATTATTTTTTCTCATTGTTGTTTATTGTACTCTTTTAAATTACTAAATTCGCATACAAAAATATAAAAAAAAGTGAATAGTTAGAAGTGAACAGTTAGGAGTTAATTATCAACTCCTAACTCCTAACTCCTAACTCCTAATTTGACAGTAGAAAAAGTGTAGAGATGAATTTGTAATAAAATGATAACTCGAAGTAACTAAAAATATGAATAGTAGATTTGATGAGATTGTTGAGCGCAGGGGGAGTGCCAGCGTGAAACATGATAATATGGAGTTCCATTATGGTAGAACTGATTTGCTGCCGATGTGGGTTGCCGATATGGATTTTAAGTCGCCACAGGTAGTGCTCGATGCAGCAATGGAGCGCTGTAGACACGGAGTTTTCGGATACTCATTCAGAACAGACGATGCTAAGCAGGCTTTTGTTGACTGGGTCGCAAAGCGTGACAATTGGCAGATTAGCAAAGAGTGTGTAACAATTAGTCCAGGAATTTGTACCGCACTCTCAATAGCTGTACGTTGTTACTCAAAGCCTGGCGATAGAGTGGTGATAATGACTCCGGTATATCATCCGTTTCATGAGGTGGTTTTGCGTAATGAACGTGAGTTGAGTCGTTCACCGCTACACTTCAACGGTAGTGGTTACGAAATTGATTGGGTAGATCTGGAGAGCCGTTTGAATGGGGCTGCCATGTTCATCCTTTGTAATCCTCACAATCCTCTTGGCCGAGCTTGGAGTGTTGATGAGTTGAAGAGAATGGGGGATTTGTGCGTGAAATATGGAGTAATTATCATATCCGATGAGATTCACTCAGACTTGATGCTCTTTAAAAGACAACACCATGTTATGGCTCAAACCTCGTCCGAAATAGCGGATATTACGCTAACATGTATGGCTCCCAGCAAGACCTTCAATATTGCCGGTATGTTGAACTCGTTGGTGGTGGCAACCAACCCGGAGTTGTTGCGTAAATTCAATGAGGAGATTACAACTCTCCATCTGGATTTGGGAAATCTGTTTGGACATATCACCCTCGAGGCTGCCTATCGCCATGGTGCGGAGTGGCTTGATGAGTTGATGGAGTATCTCTCAGAGAGCGTTTTGATTGCGGAGAAGTTTGTAGCCGAGGAGATTCCCGGAGTTACATTTGTGCGCCCTGAGGCCTCGTTCCTGATATGGTTGGATTTCCGAGGAACCGGCTATTCCCATGCCGAGGTTAAGGAGAGGTTGATTAGCAAGGGTAGAGTGGCATTGAATGATGGTTTGGAGTTTGGAGCTGATGGCGAGGGCTTTATGCGCTTGAATATTGGATGCCCTCACTCTGTGCTTTTGGATGGATTGAATAGAATTAAATTGGCAATGCAATAAATTTTAATTATGGAGAGCATAAATGTATATTGCGTAAATACTCAGCAGAGTTATAGCGTTCCATTGGGTTCAACTTTTAATGAGTTGGCAACAATTATTTTGGGCGAGGATTCAGCCATGAAGCCGGTTGCAGCTTTGTTGGATAATAATCTGCAGTCGTTGCGTTATCGCCTGTTCCGCGATGGAATGGTTGAGTTTGTCGATGGCTCGACTCAGGATGGTTACAGTGTTGTGGTCCGTTCGCTGATATTTTTGCTCTATACTGCATTCAGGGAGTTATATCCGACAGGTAGCATGAATACAGAGTTTTATATTTCAAACGGAGTATATTGCTCGTTCGAGGCTGACGGATATATAGATAGTGAGGAGCAGATTGCCCAAATCTGTGACAAGATGCGTCAGATTGTGGCAGAGAACTGCTCAATTACCCGTGAATTGACTCTCACAGAAAAGGCATGTGAACTCTTTGTTGCCAATGGATTACACGATAAGGCGAATTTGTTGATCGCGCGTGGAACTCTCTATAGTTCAGTGTATAAATTAAAGGATAGTTGCGACTACTACTTTGGAGTTTTGGCACACAAAACATCGGCATTGAGTGTTTTCGATTTGAAGAAGTATGGCGAGGGAGTTCTGTTGGTTCTTCCCGATGCCAAGGATCCTTCACGTTTAGCTGAGCCAATCAGCCAGCCTAAGCTGTTGCAGACATTTGAGGAGAATAGACGATGGAACAAAATTTTAGGAGTTACCAACATAGGAGATTTGAATCAATCTATTGCGGCAGGCGAGGGTAATGCCCTGTTGAATGTTTGCGAGGCTATGCAAGAGAAGAAAATATCTCAGATTGCAGATATGATTGCCTCTCGTCGTGATAAAGTAAAAGTAGTTTTGATAGCAGGACCATCAAGTTCCGGAAAGACAACATTCTGCAAAAGGTTGAGCATCCAGTTGATGTTAAACGGTTTGCATCCTATACCTTTGTCAATGGATGATTACTTCGTTGAGCGGGAGTTTACTCCTCGTGATGAAAATGGTAAGTATGATTTCGAGAATGTTGATGCCGTTGATATTCCATATTTTACCGATAGTGTAAAGAGAATCCTGGCAGGCGAGGAGGTTGAGATTCCTAAATTCTCGTTTATTGAGGGTAGAAAGATATTTGAGGGTAGAAAGGTTAAGTTTGGCAAGAACTCAATTTTGATAATCGAGGGTATTCATGGATTGAACCCTAAGGTTACATCGTTACTGGATAGTGAAACAATCTTTAAAGTATTTATCTCGGCATTGACAGCAATCTCGATAGATGAACACAATCCGATTAATCCTACCGACAATCGTTTGATTAGAAGAATGGTTCGCGATCACAAATATCGTGGACGTTCGGCTCAGGCTACACTGGAAGGATGGGAGGATGTTTTGGCAGGTGAGAAGAAGTACATTATTCCATATCAAGAGGAGGCCGATGTGATGTTTAATACGGCAATGATATATGAGTTGGCAGTATTAAAGAGTCAGGCAGAACCGTTGTTGCGTGAAGTTCCTGAAACCTCGCCAGTACACTCAAAGGCACTGAAACTGTTGAAATTCTTGTCCTATGTGAAGATTTTAGAGCCTATCAGCGTTCCGCATGTTTCTCTGTTGCGTGAATTCCTCGGTGGCTCAACGTTTAAGTATGATTGATATTGGTTAGGGGTTAATTAGTTAGGAGTTAGGAGTTAATTAGGAATTAGGAATTAGGAATAAGTTAGGAGTGAACTGTCTTGTCCTAAAATAGGTTTACATATAATACGTTAAATTTGTAAACATTATTAAGGATGATTCAAAAGGGAAACACGAGTAGGCGTTATAGTGACGCCGAGAAATTAGAGTTGATTCATGCATTTCAGTCTTCTGATATGTCCATGGAACAATTTAGTCGAATAAATGGTATGGGCCATAGTACATTGTCGCGTTGGTTATTTAACTTT
>JAGBFU010000072.1 GCA_017936285.1 Marinifilaceae bacterium
AAAGCAGATTGTAAAGGAGAAGGGTTTAACATTGGCGAAGGTTGCTGAGATGTTGGAAATCCACCCTGTAAATTTAAGTACCACACTCAACGGTAATCCAACCATCGCAACATTGGAGAAGATTGCAAATGTATTGGGAGTAGATGTTACCGACTTAATTGAAACCGAGAACAAACCTATTGTAAGTGGTTTTGTAAAGGTTGATGGAGAGGTTATTGAAATCACTTCTGTTGCCGATTTGGAAAAGGCACTGAAAAAGGCGAAGGAGTTGAAGTAATTCCCTTCAAATTTTGATACTTTTCAGGTATCAATTTTTGAGGTATTTGTATCAATTTGGGATAAAATAAAAGTAACCATTTTTAACACATTTGGTTTCAACTTTTCTTGACTTTTAAGAGCAAAAAACCATATTTAGTATAGTTAAAATCTTGAAAGTATGGTTACTAAAACATTCAAAATATATACTATTGAAGGCATTGACTATGACGCTGTTATAGCGAAATACCGTGTATTGTGCGAACAGGGTGAATGGGATATAGACGAGAATAGCATCAGTGTCTATGATGGCAATGCTGAGTTTATCCAAACTCGCAAATCCCGTAAACCTCTGATGGATTACACCCGTATCCTCAACAAAGCAATATACCTTGTTCATACGATTGCATACCGACACGCAACCAATAGAGAAGAGGGCGTTGAAGGTGCAAGTATTCAGTATTCCGTATTACAGAAGGTTATCGGGGAAGATTCCTATGAATTACTGAGGGCATTGCAAAAGTTGGGTTACATCGAGATAGACAGCAAGTACATCATTGGAAATTCGTCAAAGCATTATAAGGTTATTGGCAACATAACCACTGCACAGTGTTCCAATTACACCATCTTGAAGTACATCAACAAAACTAAGCAATTATTAAAAGATGCTATCATTAAGCGTTTGGCAACCACTGAATTCAAAACTCTATACGGAGAATCATTCGCTGAAACCTATGTCAGGAACCTCAACAAGTTTAAGATTAAAGACAAAGTAGGTTTTGATTCATACATCAAGGAACAAATATCATCAGACTCGAACAAAGAACCTTATTATAACTTTATTACAGACTCTTTTGAAAGTGATTTGAAGATATATTCTATTGATAATAATAACAGAATTTACCACATATTAACTTCATTGGAAAGAGAACTAAAAGAGTTTATAAACATTAGATTCTCAATAGATTGTAAGAATTCACACCCTGTTTTATTTAACTATTTTATTTTTAATAGTAAGGGTATTTCTATTCAATTATCTTATTTTATTTCTTCTATTCTGATTAATATAGATAAGGACAGTATATATCCAACCTCTAACAACCATTATGACACAGAAAAACTCCGTAATATATTGATAAATAACAATATAGAAAAATCAATTATTGCAAAGTTTGCTGATGATGAGTTGTTATATGTATGGAAAACTACCACAGGAAGATTTTGGGACGATATACTTGCAAAGCATCAAGGAGAGGGGTATAGCAGAGCAGAGATAAAAGAGCAGATGTTTAGAGAGGTGTTCTACTCAAAGTCGCCAAAGATTGCTTGGAAAGAATTTGCTAAGGAATTCAAGAGACAATATCCGAATGTCTATAACTTGATAATGCGATGGAAAGAACCTCTCAAATACCCTGACTTGCAAGAACATTTAATTGCCTGTAAGAAGGCGGTTCGTTCGCAAGGTTCAACCATAATGTGTAGTCAAGAGACTGCCCTGCCAAATCTGATGATGGATTTGGAGAGTGAGATATTCAGAGAGGTGTTAAAGTCTCTGTTTAGAAAGAGAGTCCCCGCTGTTCATATTCACGATGCCATTGTGATACCTGATACCCGTGCAAAGGTTGATATTAACCAAGTCGAAGCGGTGATGAGAGAAGCGTATAAGAAGATAATAGGTATGCGCCCAACTTTCTCGGTAGATATTTATAAATAAAAATCTTTCAGCAGATAACACTATCTGCCAAAAACAAACATTTTTAATACCTATTTTTTACTTGAATGCTTTTTAATAACTATTTGTTATTAAATGTTTTATAACATTTTTTATCTATCTATTTTTTTAGAATAGACTTTGTGGTTTGAAGAGTGAGTAAAGTTACTCAGTATCCTCTTTTTTATTGGGTATTCCCGCCCAATATCTCTTCTGCGATTCGCTCTGCTTGGCTTTTATCCGCTGTCGCTCATCGTAAGTCATTCTTTTGTGATAATCCTTCATACTATCTGAAATAGATTTTTTGACGGAATCACTTAACTCTCTGTAAATTCTTTTTGCCATAGTTCAATTAGTCTGTTTACTATAAATAGTTTGATAACTTAAAAAAAACTAAAAAATACGATTTTTAGTAAAAAAAATTTTTCTCGGCAGATAGGGCAAACTAATCATACCCACCTCTTTGAGAATTTTTAAGAGGAGGGAAACGAGAAAACGGAGTAAATAGGAAAGGGTACCCATTGCTGACTACCCCACTCCAAATAAACAAATACTTAGTTATACGAATTTTCTTGCTCGTTCAGCGTATTCTTCTTTGCTGATGCAGATGTATCTCAAAAAGTTTTCTTCGGTAGTGTGTCCTGTTATTGCCATCACAGTGAAAGGATCGTGGCACTTCAAATACATATTGGTTGCAAAACTTCTACGAGCAGTATGACTTGTTACCAACTGCCACTTCTTGTAAGCAATTTGTTTTAAGACTCCACCTCTCTTGTCAATTTTGTAAATATCCTCATCTATTCCTGCTATCATTGCACATTTTTGAATGTGCTTGTTGTAATGACTTTTATCTCGTGGAATAGGCAGTTCGCCTTGATATTTATTGTATATCTCCACCACCATATCCGAGAGAGGTATTACTACTCTCTTCTGTGTTTTATGTGTGTTAATATATAAATTCCGTTTTTCTAAATCCCAAGTTGAGTGATTGAGTATTGACAAATCGCCAAAGCGCAATCCCGTCTTGCTCGCTATGATGAACAAATCCCTTGATGCCTCTATTCCGTTTCTGCTTCGTTCTAATTTATGCTTTCTGTATAACTCCTCAGTGAATTGAATGTCAGAAATCCTTTGCAACTCTTCATCGTTGAGGTATATGTGTTCTACGGCAGGTGCTTTGCTTTTCATATTCTTATAACTTGTGTCTTGAAGCAAACCTTCTCTCTCTGCCTCTTTCAACCAAACTTTGAGAACCGAATTTGTAGCACAAATGGTATGAGGAGCATAGTTGAACTCCTTTAATAAGAATGATTCAAGTTTTTCTTCAAAGCGTTTATCGAAAATAGCAAAACTATCACCATAATTAGTGTGAGCAAGAAAAGTATTAAAGCGTTTAAGTACTATTTTGTGATTCGTGATAGAATCTTTGCTAATTAGTGTACCTGTGCGTTGATTAACCTTGTGCTCCAAACTATCAATATACTCTTGGAAAAATTGAGTTGGTGTTTTAGTTTTCTTTACAATCTCCTCCTTCTCCTTGTTATGATATTTGTCTATTTTCTCTTTTATAAGCGACACCATCTTAGACTGTATAGGAGCACATATTATATTTGGAGCAACTTGTTTCCAATCCTTGAAATCCTCAAAGAATTTCAGAAGTTCTTTTTCGAGATTATCCAAGAACTTGTTTACTCTTTTGGCATTTCGTGTATCTGCCTGCTTCTGTTCACCACTCTCCACGACTATTGCTCTGTGCAGTTTGCTATTCCACCACTCAGGTTTGACAGACTCACCAAGAGATAACTTGTATCGTCTATCAAGAGTAAATTCAACATACAATAGAGCGTCTTTCTCTTTGTCTTTCTCTGATTTGATAGTGAAACGAAATTTTACCGCCTTTGCCATAGTTGAAAGTATTGTTTATACAAAGGTAGTAATAATTATTGAAGGGCGCAATTTTAGGGTGTATTTTTGGGATTTTGGTTGAAAATTGTAGGTATGCAAAAATCAGCGACTTAAAGGTTCGAGTCCTCTAAATCGCTGATTTATAAATGAATTAAGATTTAATATCGCTGATAGACTATGCTGTCTCCCACTCTATGATTTACTCCCACTCAATTGTTGCATTTGGTTTTGGAGAGAGGTCGTAGCAAACGCGGTTTACATTTTTGACCTCCTTCAAGATGCGGTCGGTAATTTTGCCGAGGATAGCCCAATCGATATGCTCGATGGTTGCGGTCATCGCATCTACGGTATTCACGGCACGAATGATTACAGGCCAATCGTACGAGCGAGCATTGTCGCGTACACCTACCGACTTAAAGTCAGGAACGATGGTGAAATATTGCCATACACTCTTGTCCAAGCCCGCCTTTGCAAACTCCTCGCGCAGGATAGCGTCAGACTCACGAACTGCCTCCAAGCGGTCGCGAGTGATTGCTCCAAGGCAACGAACACCCAAACCAGGACCAGGGAATGGCTGACGATATACCATCTCGTATGGCAAGCCCAACTCAACACCGCAAGCACGAACTTCGTCCTTGAAGAGTTGCTTCAATGGCTCAACCAACTCGAACTGCAAATCCTCAGGCAGACCGCCTACATTGTGGTGCGACTTAACCATCTTTGCAGTCTTGGTACCACTCTCAACGATGTCGGGATAGATTGTTCCCTGTCCGAGGAAGTCGATACCCTCCAACTTGCGAGCCTCCTCCTCGAATACGCGGATAAACTCGCCACCGATAATCTTACGCTTCTTCTCAGGGTCCTCTACGCCCTCCAACTTTGTCAAGAAACGCTCTGTAGCATCAACATATACGAGGTTTGCACAGAGCTGATTGCGGAACACCTCCACAACGTCCTCCGACTCGCCCTTACGCATCAAGCCATGGTTAACATGCACGCAAACGAGGTTGTCGCCGATAGCCTTCAACAGCAACGCTGCAACAACCGATGAATCCACTCCACCCGACAATGCGAGCAACACCTTCTTGTTGCCTACCTGCTGGCGAATAAGCTCCACCTGGTCGGCTACGAAGTTGGTCATATTCCAATTAGCCTCAGCCTTGCAAGTATCGAAGACAAAGCCCTTTACAGACTCTTTAATGGCTTCGAGGTCGTCTGCAAATTGTGGTAACTTCTTGTCGCACAATGCCTTGTCCCAACCTGCTGCCATTACAGGGAAGCCTGCCTCGTAAATCTCGGGCAATACATCAATCTCTACCCCATCGATTACGCAGTTAGGTCCTCCGTTGATAATAACACCCTTAACATTTGGCAACGCCTGCAACTCCTTTGCAGTGATGTCGTGCGGATAAATCTCGCTATAAACACCGAGCGCACGAATTGCTCGGGCTACCACCGTATTCTCATGACTTCCCAAGTCCAAGATTACAATCATATCCTGCTTCATATAACCTTATTTTTAATTCTTAATTCTCAATTCTCAATTAAAATTACTCTCCACGAGAGTAGTTTGGTGTTTCGCGTGTGATGGTGATGTCGTGTGGGTGATTTTCCACTACGGCTGCCGAGGTGATGCGTACGAAACGAGCCTTCTGCAACTCCTCGATTGAGCGTGCGCCACAATAGCCCATACCCGCACGAATACCGCCAACTAACTGATATACAGTCTCTGCTAACGAGCCTTTGAATGGTACGCGACCTACAATTCCCTCCGGAACGAGCTTCATGGCGTTAGCTTCGCCATCTTGGAAGTAGCGGTCCTTTGAGCCTGCCTTCATCGCATCAATTGAGCCCATACCACGATAGGTCTTGAACTTACGACCATTGTAGATAATGGTTTCGCCCGGCGACTCCTCCGTGCCTGCAAACATTGAACCACACATAACACATGTTCCACCTGCCGACAATGCCTTCACGATATCGCCCGAGTAGCGCAAACCGCCATCAGCGATAACGCCTACGCCACTACCCTGAGCCTCCTTAGCGCAGTCGAAGATAGCGGTCAATTGCGGAACGCCTACGCCCGCAATAATACGAGTTGTACAGATTGAACCCGGACCGATACCTACCTTGATACCGTCTGCGCCATTCTCGATAAGGTATCTTGCAGCCTCGGCAGTAGCGATGTTTCCAACCACTACATCGAGCTTCGGATATACCTCCTTAATTCTCTTCAACAAGCCGACAACGCCCTTTGTATGGCCGTGTGCCGAGTCGAGAACTACCGCATCAACGCTCTCGGCTACAAGCGCAGCAACACGCTCCATTGCATCGGGTGTAATGCCGATACCTGCCGCTACACGCAAACGACCTTTCGAGTCCTTACATGCGTTCGGGTGGTCCTGAGCCTTTGTCAAGTCCTTGTAGGTGATAAGTCCTACGAGGTGGCCCTCGTTATCCACTACGGGCAACTTCTCAATCTTGTTCGAGAGCAATACCTCTGCTACATCGGTATTCTTGTCGCCTTCGGTGATAGTAACGAGATTTTTTGAGGTCATAACCTCCTCAATCTTGCGCGACATATCCTTCTGGAAACGGAGGTCGCGGTTGGTTACGATACCTACGAGGTAGCGATTTTCATCGACAACCGGAATACCGCCAATCTTGTTCTCCTGCATCATTGCCAACGCATCGCCAACGGTGTTTTCGCGTGAGATGGTTACAGGGTCGTCAATCATACCATTCTCGGCACGCTTCACACGGCGTACATGCGCAGCCTGCTCGGCGATAGACATATTCTTGTGAATCACGCCAATACCACCCTCGCGTGCAATGGCAATCGCCATAGGAGCTTCGGTTACGGTATCCATCGCAGCCGATACGATAGGAATGTTGAGCGTGATGTTGCGAGAGAAGCGCCCTTTGGTGCTGACTTCGCGTGGCAGAACCTCCGAGTATGCCGGTACAAGCAATACATCGTCAAAGGTCAAACCCTCCTGTTGTACTCTTTCATCTAAAAACATAATTACCTATATTTATATTATTATCAATTTGTTTTCTGAAAACAAAAAGCGGAATGCATACGCACTCCGCCCCGTAACTCTTTATCTTTCAGCACCGCACACTGCGCACGCTCCCACTCTTTGGAACTCCGGGATTTGCGGAGTCTTGCGCTTGCCTATGTTGTGCAGTAAATACATTTGCTCAAACTTTTGGCAAAGATAGAACAAAAAATGCAAAATGCAAAA
>JAGBFU010000073.1 GCA_017936285.1 Marinifilaceae bacterium
AAGTTTACAGAAGGAGATACACCTCAAATAGGTAAAATTACATATACATTCAAACTCAACTAAAATCAACAACAAGTATGAATTACATCTTCTTAGACAATGGATTCGAGGAAATCGAAGCCATCACGACAATCGACCTATTAAGACGTGCCAATATCGCATTGACCACAGTGTCGGTAACAGGTGTTGAATTGGTCTTAGGAGCTCATAATATCTCGGTAAAAGCAGATAAACTCTTCCAAGATGTGGATTTTGCTGATGCAGAGATGCTTATTTTGCCAGGTGGTGCCACCAATCTATACGAACGTAAGCCTTTGTGCGAACTCTTGGTTAAGCATAACGAACAAGATAAATTCATTGCTGCCATCTGTGCCGCACCTTCTGTATTAGGAAGATTGGGTATCTTGCAAGGCAAACAAGCGACCTGCTATCCAGGATTCGAAGAGTATCTTGGCGAAAGTTATATTGATGGTTTGGTGGTAGAATCTAAAAATATTATTACCGCCAAGGGACCCGGATTAAGCAGTGATTTTGCATTCTGCATCATTGAGAAAGTGGCGGGCTCGGAAGTGGCTGATCAAGTATATGATGCTGCACAGTATTGATAATCAGATAAATATATAAACCAATAAAATTAGACACAAAATGAAAAAATACTTACTTTCTATTTTCTCTCTCTGCTTTGCTGCTTTTGCTGTAGCACAAGAAGCAGAACAGGAACCTTCTCCATGGTCTTGCAATGGTGTTGTAGGATTGAACGCTAGTGCTACTGGTCTTGTTAATTGGGCTGCTGGTGGTAACAACAATGTTAATGGAGTTGCTTTTGGTAAAGTGCGTCTTTTGTACAATGAAAGCAATCTTTCATGGGAAACCAATGTGGATTTAGAGTACGGTCTTTCTTATATTGATCAAGAATTTGACCCTTTCCAAAAATCTAGTGACAAAATCAATTTCAATACTAAGTTTGGTTGGCAATTCCACAAGGCTTGGTATTTGACTGCATCTGCAGATTTTAAGAGCCAGTTTGCTCCTGGTCGTACCTATGGTGTATCGGCCGCATACGATCCAATTATTTCGAAATTTTTGGCTCCTGCTTATACTGATATCGCTGTGGGTATTGACTGGAAACCAAACGATATCTTCTCTGTATATATATCCCCAGTAGCAGGTCGTCTAACATCAGTATATGTGAGTGATAAATTAGAGAATAAATATGCTACAGACCAACCAGGTTTAGGTCAATCACTCAAAGAGAGTTATGCTGTATGGAAATATGATGTAGATGATGCTACAGGTAAAGTAATCAAAAACTACGATAGTAACTTGCATGGTCAATTGGGTCTTTCTATTAAAGGTGCTATCAACTATACTTATAAAGATTTGAAAATTATTACTTCGGTTAGTCTTTACACTCCATATGCATGGAATAAAACCGAAATCTACCAAGATGCTACTGGTAACTATTATGCAGAAGGTATAGCAGGAAAATCATATGCGAATGATGCTGCTTATACGAAGATAGGTTATCAAGATAATAATCAACGTTTCGGTAATTTCGATGTAGATTGGGATGCCGCTATTTCTTACCAATTCCTCAAATGCCTTAATGTGACTCTTTCCACCTCGCTCAAATACTACAATGGTGTGAAGATTGCTAATGCAGAAGGTATTGCTGCTGAACGTGTACAATTCAAGGGTACGCTAGGTTTAGGTATTGGTTATAGCTTCTAATTCTGAATTCATAATTCAAAATTAACACACGTGGAATCTCTCGTTGCTTTAGAGCAGAACCTTCAACAACTTCTTTCTCAATATCAGAAGTTGCAGGAGGATATGCAACTTCTCAAAGAGGAAAATATCCGCCAACGAGAGGAAATACTGCAATCGCATGCTGAGCTGCAGCAGTTAAAACAGCAATATAATCGACTTCAGATAGCGCACGCTCTCATCACAGAAGAGGGACATAACGAGGAAGAGCGCTTGAAAGTTCGACAAAAATTGACTGCCATTATCTCGCAGATTGATAAGGCACTAGATGTCTTGAAACAATGATGGAATCGCGCAAACAACATATTACTCTGCAACTAGATGCACACCATATCTCGCTCAATGTGCAGGCGGATAAGGAACACCTCTATCGTAAGGCTGCTGAGATGATTAACGAGCGATATCGTCATTACCAGAAAATCGCCCCAAATCGTTCGGCAGAACAACTTTGGGTATATGTAGCGTTGGATATGGCGGTCAACTTGCAAGCCGATGCACATGCTCATCGCTTGCAGCCTATTGATGAAAAAATACAAGAACTAAATAAACTAATTTTACAACAAATTAAATAACAGATACTTATGTTAGAAAATTTACTTATAGGATTGGGATCTATGCTGGTGGGAGCACTTATTAGCTTCCTCGGATTTCGATTCCATCGCAAAGGTATGCTCCGAAAAGCGGAGAATGAGGCGGAAGTGATTAAAAAGAACAAAATCATTGAGGCAAAAGAGAAATTCATTGCATTGAAACTCGAACACGAAAATCAAGTGCGTCAAGCTGAGCAAAAACTCCACCAACAAGAACAACGCCAACAGCAACGCGAACAACAGCTCAACCAAAAGCAAGGGGAAGTACAGCGTGCACAAAACGAACTGAATCAAGCTAAGCAACAGATTGAAAATCAACAAAAAGCTATTGAGCATAAGTCGCAAGAGGTAGAACGACTTCACCAAAAAGCTGAGCAACAACTTGAGCAAATCTCTGGGCTTTCGGCAGAAGAAGCAAAAAAACAACTCGTGGATGCTCTTCGCGATGAAGCCAAAACAGCTGCGATGGCATACATCAACGACACCATGGATGAGGCTCGCCTCACAGCTAGCAAAGAAGCTAAGAAGATCATCATCCAATCTATCCAACGTATCGCTTCTGAGGCGACTGTGGAGAATGCAGTTTCGGTATTTCATATTGATAATGACGAGGTTAAGGGACGTATTATTGGTCGTGAAGGACGTAATATTCGTGCCCTTGAAGCGGCTACTGGCGTAGAGATTGTAGTGGATGACACCCCAGAAGCTATCACTCTCTCTGCTTTCGACCCTGTTCGCCGTGAGATTGCACGCCTCTCACTCCACCAACTCGTGCAAGACGGTCGTATCCACCCTGCACGTATCGAAGAGGTTGTTGCTAAGGTGACTAAGCAAGTAGAGGAAGAGATCATCGAGACAGGTAAACGTACTACCATCGACCTCGGTATCCATGGCATGCACCCCGAACTTGTACGCCTTATCGGTAAGATGAAGTACCGCTCCAGTTATGGTCAAAACCTTCTTATGCAC
>JAGBFU010000074.1 GCA_017936285.1 Marinifilaceae bacterium
AAAAAAATAAAAAAAAATCAAATAAATAAAAAAAATAGGAGACTTTACAAGTCTCCTATTTTTATACAATCTTTTCCCAAGCACTTGGTAAATCAATTGCATTATATACTAAATTATCTGTTAAAGCACGATATACTACGCCATTTTCATCTGCATAGCACTCGCCGGTCATATACATACCAGACGTGCCATATGCATCCACCCAAGCCTTAGCCTTTTCAGGGTTCTTCGTGTGAGCAAGACCCCAACAGGCACGGTTTGTCTCCGGCTTTAAGTCAGGGAAGTGTGCAGCATTGTGAGGCTGGAGGAGCAGCCAAACCTGTCCATTATCAGAAACAGGTGCATTCAGCGGCCATTCAGAATAATCCTTCTCGGCATCAAACTTGGGAACACTGTCTTCGCGATCAATAATCTCAGTGCCGGTCAGATCTTTGGCTTCTGCACGAAGCTTTCGAGCGTTGTAGCGGCCTAGCTCGCGGAACATTTCAATCAGATTCATATGTATGCCTCCTTATGCGTTATAAAGGAACTTCTGTTCACGAACCGTCCATGTCCCATTTGGAGCATCGGCATTCATTTTGAGTTTCATTCCTTTTGCAATGGGAATTATTGTGGTGACTACTGCATATGCGTCATATGCAGGAAAAGGAAAAGAGCTATTAACACTCTCGTCTGGATTTAACACATGTAAAAAAATTGTGTTACCCCAACTTGAACCTCGGTCTGCAAATAAATAAAATATTCCGTCTGCCGGAGCTGTAAAAATCTTGCTACTTGAAGAAGTAGGTTGCGAATCAAATCCTGTATTTACCAATACGGTATTTTGACTAATAAAAAATGGTGCTAACGTGCTTACAGATGACGCAAGAGCATACTCACTTGCCGCTTTACCTCCTAGCTTTTCGCTGTTCGCTGCCGTTCCGTTCTCCGGAAGCGCACCGACGTCTTCTGCCCCTAATGAGTTCACATATTCTTTTGTTGCATACTCGCTCGCTGCGACACCATCCAGTTTTGCGCTATCATCTGCATAGAACCCCTTATCAGATTGCCACAGCGCACGCTGGGTGTCTCCTTCGCTAAATACCTGACTTCCAAATGTGGGGAAGGTGCAAGCCCTTCCCTGTTCATCGATTATTGGATAAGCCTTTTTAATTGCTTCGATAGCCATATTAACCCTCCTTATGCCTCTTGGACGCCTTCGTTATAGGCGTCCATATATTGCGTATCCTTTTCGAGCGAACTAAGATACTGCTCATGTTCGTAAACTCTTTGAGCTTCATTCAGCTCAGAATACTTTTTCCACGGCGCAACCATTTCGCCATAAAAAATAGCGCCGTCTTCTCGCATCCACTGATAGCCGTACGGCACGAAACGATGCCCCTCGATATACGCTTTGCACTTATCGTCAAACAAATCTGTATCCACAGACATCATCACTTCATCGGCGTCAACGTGGCACTTGAAGTCTGAATCAATATAAATCGTTCTCATTGCAGATACACCTCGTAAACATAACACTCGCACCTGTTGTTGATATTGCTTCCACTCACGCCAAGTAGCACGTAGTATTCTCCCGACACACTGGAGATGTCAAGAGACAGGATGCCTTCATAAACTGTAGATTTGGATGTATGGCAACTCGGCGTGTAAGGCTCGACGTCATTTGTAGACTCGTGAACCGAAATATAGAAGTTGCTCGAAGTCATGGTTGTACACTTGATTCGTGCATTTAGTGTCGAATATCCCGTCAAGTCTATCTTATATGCGGTGCCGACCGTAAAATTTGAACCTCCCATTTCTGATCCACTTGATTTGAGATATAGGTTATCGGCATTCTTGGTGAATGTCTTCGATCCGATACCGTTTCTCCATGTTCGGCTGAAACCGCCGGTGAGTTCAGTTTTTTCATAGCCATAATAATAAAGGCGAACGGACAAATCTGACCATGCGCCATCTTGATAGATTTTCGTCTCCATCACTGTCCACGCACCATTGACGTATTGCTTGGCGTATAGTGGGTAAAGATAGATGCTATTCTCTTCCAAGATATCGATAGCAAGAGGGCTGTTTGGTACTGTGTAGAACCACACCATGCCGTTTGTGATAGGGGATGGTTCATCTTTACTGAAGCACCATCCTGTGATCGCGGTTGATG
The DNA here is from genome assembly GCA_017936285.1 of Marinifilaceae bacterium. GTDB lineage: Bacteria > Bacteroidota > Bacteroidia > Bacteroidales > Marinifilaceae > RGIG9079. Next base: position 2,156 of record JAGBFU010000074.1, read on the forward strand.
TATTTACCCAAACAGTGTTTTTGCTCGGATTGCTTGGCTGTGTTGTTCCGCCAACCACATTCAGTACGATACTGTCTCCGCTTCCTGTGAAATCTCCAATGGCAGAAACGAAGCCATCCGGCCAAATAAGTTGTTGTGTGTTTCCGCTTTTTTCGCGGATGGCGTCTGCGACCAGTGTCACATCTTCAGCGTAAACCATGTATTCATTTGCCATTAGAATCCAACTCCTCTCGCGTTAGAGATCCTGGATATAACATAGTCTGCGAGAGCAATCTTCTCTGCATCGTTCCAGTTTGCAAATTTAAGAGCGTAATCCGCCGCATTGACCCCACCAAGCGTGTCCGCGTTGAGAGGAACAGTAGTAAGGCTTGGTGTATTTCCCGCCACCTCATCCGGGTGGGATTTAAGCGCAGCGGCGGCGGAATCAACGGCAAGCAGATGATATTGAGTGTTGTAAATAAACGTCGCAGTGTCTCCGGCCTTGATCACGTTATCGGTAATCGCTGCACCGCGATAATAAATAGCCTTAGCGCCCTTGCTGTTAATATTGAGCGTTGCATTAGCCGGAACAGCATTCGCGAACTTGACCGAAACGATACCACCAGTCGTCAAGGTATAGCTCGACATAGCAGCGGTTTTAGCCGCTGTCGCCGCAGCAGTTGAACATGTAGCATAGCACTGTCCGAGAGAAGCGTTTGAATATGTCGTATTCGCGTCATAAGACCAGCCAAGGAATACATACTGCGTACCATCATACATGTAGATCATCGGGCGATTTGCTGTTCCAGCATAGCCAAGACTGCTTGTGCCAAGAAGCGCTGTGTCATACCAGACGCGCTTCGCACCGGTTCCATCAACATTAAATGTTGGGTTTTGTGCGGTGTTTGTTGCGGAGAATTTTACGACGATGATGCCGCCTGTTTTGAGTACCCAGTTATCATTACCGCTTGTTGTGATAACCTTCGCAACTGTAGCAGCGGCAGTAGAACAAGTCGCATAAGCAACGTTCGTGGCATCAAGCTTCGTTTTATCTGCCGCAGACATAGCGCCTTGAGCAGAAGTGGTAGCCGCAGGAAGTCTCGCTGCAGCAATAGTGCCTGCGGTAATGTTGGAAGCATTGTGATTATGACTACTATCAGCAACCGTTGCGGTGATGCTAATATTTGTACTTCCATCAAAAGAAGCACTACCAGTAACATCACCAGTCAAGGAGATCGTTTTTTCTGTTGCTAGTTTCGTCGCAGTAGCCGCATTACCACTAATATTCGCTGCAATAGTATTTGTACTTGGATTCAACGTAACGCCACTATCAAAATATGTAGTTGTTGTATTAGTGGTAGTTTGACCGTTTGGCGCAAGCAACAATGGATATGCTGCATTAGTTGTAGTAACAGTCTAAGTAACCTTCGTATCTGTATTAGTATCTTGTGTAGTAATAGTGCCAGTAGTACCATCGCCCTTGGTGTAGGTTACAGTTTTACCAGATACACTAAGGCCGGTAATTGATTTGTTGAAATTATCTGTTGCTGCATCAGACGCTGCAGTAATTGCAGCTTGCACAACTTTATTCTGAACAGGGTTTGTGCTAGTTGTACTCATCGCAGTGTCAACAGTAATTTTATTTGCACCAGTTGCAATACCATTTAATTTTGTTTTATCTGCCGCGCTCATCAATCCAGCCGCACTAGTCGTAGCAGCAGAATAAGTAGTATCTTGTGCAGGAATACCTAAAGCAGTAATATCAGATTTCGTTACTGCTGTGCCCGCAGTAATATGACCCTCATTATTAGCAGTAATTTTATATAAACCAGATGTTAAAGCAGTACCTTTATTAGTGACACCATGAGCATATGCAGCATTACCTCTATCACCGCGATAGGCTGTTGAAGAAGTAGTACCTAAAGCAAGAGAGGCAGAAATTTCTGTATAAGCAGAACCACTCCAACGATAAGTTTTATTAGTATCTATGGCTACATAAATTTTTCCAGTTTCGCCAGTAGCTGGGAAAGAAGAAAGATTTGTAGCTTCAATTACATCATCTACATATGATGGTAACTAAGAGGTTGGTATTTTTCCAGTATTATCTAATTCAGCGACACCATTCGCTGCTCCTTTAGCAGATGTACTAATTGCGCCAACATCGGTAGCATTCAATGTAATGTTAGAACTTAATGCTTTTCCATTGATAGTTCTTGTTGATGGTACTTTTTCAGATAAAGCGGTATTAATTATTTTATTTTGTACTGGATTAGTAGACGAAGAACTTAATGAAGTATCTACTGTAATTTTATTTGCACCAGTCGCTATTCCATCAAGCTTAGATTTATCAGCAGCAGACATTAATCCAGCGGCATTCGCTGTGGCAGTAGAATAAGTAGTATCTTGCGCTGTAATTGTTATTTTATCATTTGTTGCATCAGGAGTAAGAGTTATATTATTACCAGCAACAAAAGTTAAAGTATCAGTTTTAGAATCTGCTGTAATTGTAGTTGTATCAATTTTAACTTTTCCAAATGCATTTTGATTAACTTCAGCTCCAGCGGAGATATTAGCAAGCTTTTCTTTCTCCGCGAAGGTATAATCATTTGTAGAAAGTCCTTTTCCGTCTACTTTGTCAACTTTTGTTGAATCTATTGCATTTAAAACAGTAGCCAAAGTTTCATTATTTGGATAATCTTCTAATGCAACTTGTGACCATAAATATTTTACGCCTTCCTAGTCTAAAAATTTAGGCATATTAAATAACCTCCTAAATAAAAAAAATAAGGAAGGGAATCAAATATTCCCTTCCCTTAGGATTACGCGTTGTTCTTAGCCGCCGCGATCGCAGCATCAATTTCTTCAGTAGAAAGGGCTTGGATTTTAGCGAATTCAGTATCAGTATATGCCTTAGCATTAGTCTCAGCATTAGCAGCAGCCTAAAGAGCCTCTTGCTTAGCAGCATCAATCTGAGCACTTACACTATCAGTGCCTGTGCCGAGCTTGCCTTCAACAGCCTGCAAGCGGGTCTCAAGTCCACCCTCAATGCCTTCGGCACGGAGTTTCTCAACTGCAACAGCAGCATCAGCATAAGCTTCAGCGTCGTCAAGAGCCTTCTCCTCAGCAGCCTTTGCACGAAGAACTTCCTCATCAAACTCAGCCTTGGTAGCAGCAGCATCAGCCTTATCCAAAGAAGCCTGAACAGCGGCAGAAAGCTTAGCCTTGGTAACATTAGCATCAGCAATCTTAGCAGTTACAACTGCATTATCAGCAAGTTCGGTAGTTCCAACAGAACCAGCGACGATAGAAGCACTAATCTCACGAGAAGTAGAATCAATTGCAACCTGGACCTGCGCAGCATTAGCAGAAGCCTTATAAATATCAACAAGAGTGCCAACATTTACGTAGAGTGGCTCAGCAACGTTAGCAAGAACGAGCTTAATATAAGTACCTTCAGCCTGACCTGCAGGATTAGTAACAACCTCACCAGACTCGACTACCATATCCTTAGGGATATCAATAGTACCGACAACATTCTCACCCTGCTTAATGGTGTAAGACTTTAACGCACCAGTGGTGGTAGTATCAGTAGTCATAGTGATAGCAGCAGCGGTGCCGCCAGCACTTACAGCATTACGAACTTCATTGATAGCAGAGACAAGAACCTTGTTAGTAGTTTCAAGATTGTCAACATCGCCCATATCATCGGTGATAGCCTTGAGCTTAACATCAACACGACCCTCAGCATCAGCAACAGCCTTAGCAACAGAACCAGCAGTAGTAGCATCGCCATTCAAAGTTTCAATGGCGCCCTTATTAGTAGCGATAGCAGCAACGTTATCCGCAATTAAACCGGCAAGACGCGCATCTTCCTGACCTAAAGCAACGATATCTTCTGCATTTTTAATCGCCTTAGCATCAACTTTACCAACTTCTTCAGCAACACGGGACCATAAAGTACTTACGCCAGCATAGTCCAAAAATTTCTTTAAATTGTTAGTATCAGCCATAATTTTTCATTTCCTTTCTTATAAGTCCTTTTTTAATGTGATAGCCAAAATTTCTTCACGCGATAGAGCTTCCGCGGGAATTTTTTTTAATTGGCTATCAATTTCTTTCTTGGTGTAGTAATTTTGAAGTTCATCTAGAGGTGCAGAAGTTTTATTATATCTGGGTAGCCATTTTCCACGGCTATTACGAATATACTCTAGACCTTCACTAATTACCCAACAAGTAGAACCCATTGAAGATTGAGGAAGTAAAGTTAAATCTTCTTTAGAATCAGCAATATATGCATCAATTAAAGCGGTTTGACGTATGTATCCCATTAGATTTCCTTCTTTCTCTAAATCATAACCAGTACAGGTTCTATATTATTATAGAAGAAAAAAAAGAAGTCTGGTCCATTGATGACCAGACTTATATATTTTAATTCATCTCACTCTTGAAGAGTATCAAGAGAAGCATGGATAGTAAGCTCTGCGGTCTTCGGTATTGAATACTCGCTCATCGAAGTCCTTTATATTATAAATCTCATGCTGAATCATATATGCGGAGCCGATACCATCCATATTATGTCTTGTCTCATGGAAATGCCCAAAAAGCCAATGGTCATAACTGATAATATTGCCGATTGTTTCAAGCCAATATTCAGTATGATAACTTACTTCGCTTTGATCTACCCCAGAAATAAACAGATCAGTCGGCATCCAAGGATATGGACAAGTATGAGTCAAAACAAATGAATAATGCCAATGATCTACTTTATCGGCAATCGCGCAGAACTCTTCTTGTGTTAACTCTTCATCTTGGAACCAACGCCAATTTCTCAGTAATCTTAAAGGCTTATCAACACTATATGCCCCACCAATAACAAGAAAAGTTTTGTTATTGATAGTATATTCTCCACCATCATGGAAATAAAACACATTTGGAACTTCTTCCTCATAATATAGTCTATTCGGCACGATCGGGTCACTTTCTAAATCAATATATTTCATATTCTCACGATTCTGCGGTCTGTCATCATGATTGCCGCGAACGCAAAGTAAAGTGATCGGCATATCTGCGAGAAAAGATTTTAATGACTTTTCTCTTGATGTCTTAGCACCATAATATAAAATACCAGAGTCACCAAGAATAATCAAGGCGTCATTTCTGGTGGTGTTATTTTGATGACACCATTCAGAGAGCCAATCAAAATCACCATGAGTGTCGCCGGTAAAAAACACTCTATCAAATTTTAATTTATTATCATTTATCTGCATTATTTACTCTCTGCTTTCTTGATTAATTCATATGAGAGATCTTGAAAAAATTTTTTCATTTCCCAAGTCTCTTCATTAGGATATTTTTTACCATACTCTTGCTCAAACCAATCAGCCCAAGCTCCCATTTCAGAACGCATACTTTCAGCATATCTGCGATTGAAATGACCGCGTTTACACTTCATCAAAAAACCCGTGTTGGCAGGTTCGCACAACATAGACTTGTAAGTTCTGTCATTCTTACCATCTACTCTATCTACAAAAGTAGAAAGAAAATCCTTGAGGCGATACATATGATGAAGCTGCTTAGGATCATAACCGAGTCGCTCTACATCTGCGGCGGTGCCGACAGTAGAATTATCAAACTTCTTGATTTTTTCTCGGATATGACCGAGATTGGCCCATACAGTTTGATTTGGATTGCCGAATGCAATCTTCTCTGCATGGTGCATAAGCCAAACATATTCATCAAGATATTTGTGATTCAAATAAACATATGGAGTAAAAAGAATCTCAATGAAATTAGTATTTTGTTTTTCAAACATACGGAACATTTCACGAATATCTTTTACGTCAGCATGTTCATTGTTATCAAGGATATTGGTTTCAGTAACTGGCTTCTCAAACAAAGCATATTTGAGATTGGGAATAAGGAGAGTTTTGGTATCTACATCACTCTTGTCGTCGGCAAGCCCATAATTCTGGCTACCTTGAAGAGCAGTAAAAAAGATATCACCATCTCTATGATGTTTCTTTCTAACAAACTCTTTATGTTCTTCAACATGATTTTTCAATTTATTATAATCCATATATATCACCTACTCACAATAGAACAAATATTAGTTACAAGAAGATATAAATATCCAATAAGCATAAGGGTTTCGTTTCCACCCAACTTTTTACATACAATACCCCAAGTGATCAAAAACGCGCCACGAATCAAATTTGCCATTTCTTATTT
>JAGBFU010000075.1 GCA_017936285.1 Marinifilaceae bacterium
AACGCAGAAGGCAAATTTATTTGCATTATGCTGAACCGACGCTGCGGAGCGAATGCAGAAACCAAGTTTACTTGGGTTATGCTGAGCCGCGAGGAGTAGAAGCACACGAAGTGTGGTTAACCGCCGCCGATTTTGCGGAAATGCGAAGCGTTTGCGAATTAGGAGTTCATATACGGTCCTTTCACCTTATCTCACCTCTTACCTTTAACTTTTCACCTAATTTCACCTCTCACCTTATCTACTTGGAGTAACATAGGCGTAATAGGTTGAGTTCGGCAGGGCAGGACACAATTGGATGTCTCCCTCTGCAGGTGGAACTCCGCATGTTATCTTCAAGGTTCCCTTAAGTCCGTATCGCTCATTTAGAATAATAGCCAGAATACCCATATTCATTCTCAAGTTAATCTCGACACATGGGTATATCTTTTGCACTCCATTTTCGTCTTTGTAAGCAAACATATCTACACCAAAATATCCCTCATACTTCTCTCCGAATATTTTCTGACACACTTCGCACATAACTTTTTCAAGTTTGTCAAAATCATCTTCCGAGATATATTTGCATATACTCTTCTTGAGATTTTCAGGTTTATCTATGGTATTGCCGGTGTATGCACCGGTTACACCTGTAGTTTCAAATATAGAGTATCCTATACATTTGCATTTGCCAGCTTTGATATGGAACTCAAGCGCAAAATCAAAAATCTTGTCATAGAACTTCTCGGCTACAACAAATCCCTGTTTACGTATTGATCCAGATATCCAGTCAAGCTCTTTGTCCTGTGGCTTTTCGCGCAACTCCAGATTGCCTCGTCCAGATGAAGACCAGGGGCGTTTAAGCATTGCCGGCAACACAATATCCTTCTGTAACCAACTAACCGTTGTGTATATCTTTGGACGATTCTCCTGTGCCAATTGACAACACTCAGGTACATTCGGATTATTTGCAAGCAGTGTAAAGAGATGAATAGTGGATTCGCGACTATACATGAGTCTTGTTGCACTATTCCACTCGGGAACAGCTGCCTTATATCTTTTGAATCTCTTGTATTCGCGCATATTCATACCCCACGGTGCAGCCTTCAGATTAGGTTCATGTCCATGGTAGAAAGAGGTGCATCCATTTTGTTTAAGCATCTCTTTGCTCGCATCGGGTAGTGATTCAAAATGTGTGGCCTCGCCCTTTACAATATCCTCTTTCTTACCCCACCAGCACGGTAATATTGACAGATCTCTTGCCATGTTGGCAATAATTTTAGGAGGCGTATAGTTGGCCGAATTATCGGCAATAGCCATCTCGGTGTCCGGGTTGAATAGTAGTAATTTGCCCATAACAAACTCACTTTTGTTGTTTTAACAGGAAGCTAAATAAATTTTAAACAGCTTCTAATATTTTGAGTGCAATTTCGTAATTTTTTTTTACTTTTACACCATTGCAAGCAATAATTTCAACAGCTTTTAAAAATTATGGTGTTATGAGCAAGGTTGAGCTACATAAAATATACAAAAGAAGAAAAAATGACCGCGATCTTTTTCAGGCACTTATGCCGCATAAGATGCGCGAAATACTTTTGATATCTACATATTATGATGCATATAGTATTGAGGGTGATGGTCAGTTTTCGGATAAAATAGTTGGTGAGTATCTGCAGGTTAATCTATATACAGCACCACACTATACAACTGTGGCAAGTGAGAGTGAGGCAATAGAGGTGCTTCAATCATCGCATATTGATATGATTATCATTATGGCCGGTTTGGATAAGGAGCAACCGGTCAGAATAAGCAGAAATATCAAGGATCTTTTTCCTCTTATTCCACAGGTGTTGCTGGTAAACAACAATATAGATCTGGACTATTTCCGCAGAATGTCCCGCGTATTGAAGCCAAGTATTGAACGTACTTTTGTGTGGAATGGCTCTACCAATATCTTCCTGGCTATGGCAAAATATATGGAAGATAAATTGAATGTAGAACCTGACACCAAACTGGCGGATGTTAGAGTAATACTTTTAGTAGAGGATTCTATCTCCTACTATTCCAAGTATTTACCAATGTTGTATTCTGAAATAGTCAGCCAAACTCAGGATGTTATCAAGTCTGATTCCAAGGATAAGGATTTGAGTTTGGTGATGAAGATTAGAATTCGTCCAAAGGTCTTGCTTGCAACAACTTATGAGAGTGCTGTTGCGATTATTGATAAATATAGAGACAATCTGATTAGTGTTATATCGGATGTTTCGTATGAGAAGAATGGTGCCAAGTGTGATAGTGCCGGCGTGGAATTGATCAAGTATGTTCACGCGAGCGATTCTAAAATACCATGTCTTTTGCAGAGTATGGAGGAGAAGAATCGTGCAATTGCATATAGTATTGGAGCATCGTTCACAAATAAGAATTCTCCGACACTTGCACTTGATATCAGACGCTTTATCAATGAGGAGTGTGGTTTCGGAGATTTTGTTTTCCGCTTGCCGAACGGTGTTGAGGTTGATAAAGCTGAATCTTTGGATGATTTTAGACGTAAAGTGCGTACTGTCCCTGAAGAATCTTTGCGTTATCATGCTCTTCGCAATGACTTTTCTACCTGGTTTATGGCGAGAGGAGAGTTGGTTTTGGCTAAGTTTATACGTAGATATGATTCAAGTAAAAAGCCAAATATCAATGATGTCCGAAAGGATTATGATAGGATTTATAATGCTGTCGAGTTACGACAGTTGCGTGGTCAGGTAGTGCTTTTTAATGAAGATCATTTGAATTGTAACCACTATATTACAAGAATTGGAAGTGGCTCGTTGGGAGGAAAGGGACGTGGATTGGCCTTTTTGTGTAATTTTATCGAGAATACCGATTTAAGGAAGTTGATACCCGGTCTTCCGGTTGTTATTCCAAAGACAACAATTATTGCAGTTGATGAATTTAATAAGTTTGTGGAATACAATCAGATAAATGACCTCATTTACAGTGGAGCTTCATACGATAGAATTCGGGATGCGTTCCTTTATGGGCGAATGCCGGATGATTTGCACTACACTTTACGAAAGTATGTGCAGATTATGAGAAAACCTTTGGCTGTCCGTTCTTCAGGTATGTTTGAGGATTCTTTGAATCAGCCGTTTGCCGGAGTCTATTCAAGTTACATGATCCCCAATAACAATCAGAACGAGGAGATTCGTTTGCGTGAACTTGAAACTGCTGTCAAATTGGTGTGGTGTTCTATCTATACCGATTCGGCGCGTGCCTATTTTGGTGCGATTAACTGTATGATTGAGGAGGAGAAGATGGCTGTAATTCTGCAAGAGGTAGTTGGAAATGAGAGAAACGGCCGTTATTATCCAAACATAAGCGGAGTAGCGCAGTCATATAATTTCTATCCCTTCTCATACATAAAACCAACTGATGGTTTTGCTGTATTGGCAATAGGTTTGGGTGCGTATGTTGTGGGAGGCGAGAAGACATATCGTTTCTGTCCTCGTTATCCAAAACTGGAGAACAACTCGATTAAGGACTCTATTAGAGATTCCCAAACAAACTTTTATGGAATTGATCTGACCAAGAGTGGTTTTGATATGATTAATGGTGGCGAGATGGCTTCAATTGCCAAGTACTCCATTAAGCGAGCAGAGGAGGATGGAACTCTGGAGCAGTGTGCTACCGTTTATGATATGTTCAATGAGACGATATCATTTGATTTCGAGGATAGGGGGCCGCGAATTGTAAATTTTGCAGGAATCTTGCAGTATGAGTATCTGCCGTTGGCCAAAGCCCTGGTAGTTCTTTTGGATATATTCCAGCAGGCGATGGGTGCTCCAGTCGAGATAGAGTATGCACTTGATAAAGAGAATGGAGAGTGGAGATTCTATCTGTTACAGATTAAACCTCTGATAAAGACAGATTATGATACATCAATTGATGAATCGAGAGTGGATCCTGATACTATAATGTTGCGTGCCGAAAAGGGTATGGGTAATGGTATTTTGCGCGATTTGACGGATATAATATATGTGGATCTTGATAATTTTGATAAGTTGAAGACCCGCGAAATTGCCGAGGAGGTCAAGTCATTCAATATGCAGATGGCACAGGAGAATAGGAAGTATATCCTTATCGGGCCTGGACGTTGGGGTACACGTGATGAGATGACCGGAATTCCTGTTTTGTGGTCTGATATTTCAATGGCAAAAGTGATTGTTGAGCAAGGATTGGAAGGGTATCCACTTGATGCATCGCTCGGTTCACACTTCTTCCATAATGTAACGTCAATGAATGTGGGGTACTTTGCAATTGCCCATCAGACCAATAAGACGTTTGTTGATATGGAGAAACTTAAAGAGATGGAGATTGTGAACGAGGGTAAGTATATCAAACATATCAGATCTGAGGAGCCGTTAACCGTTATGATGGATGGTTGTAAACAGA
>JAGBFU010000076.1 GCA_017936285.1 Marinifilaceae bacterium
ATGAGCATCCCCGATATTGGTAAAGATTCCTAAATCCGGTTTAATGATTCTCTCCAGACGTTCCATAGAACCTGGAGCCGATATCCCTGCCTCAATTACGGCAAACTCGGCATTTACAGGTATGGCACCTACCGACAAAGGGACTCCAACCTGAGAGTTATAACTGCGCGGGCTACGGAACAGATATTTTACACCCCGTAATGTCTGGTACAACCACTCCTTTACAATCGTCTTGCCATTACTACCGGTAACCGCCACAACCATTGCTCCTATATTCTCCCTATGATATGCGGCAACACACTGCAAAGCCTCCAACGCAGAAGAGACCTTCCAAAAGGTTGCTCCTGCCATACTCTTAAACGATTCACGCCACTCCTCAACAACAAAACTCCTGCAACCAAGAGCATAGAGTTGCTCCACATAGTCATGCCCATTATGATTTACTCCGGTAATGGCAAAAAAGAGTCCTCTCTCTGCCTCCACCACCAAACGGCTATCGACATAAAGAGTCTCAACATTCCGGTCAACGCCTCCATAAATTCGAGGGTTACCCAATATTTTTGTAACTATCTCTGTACTATACATATTCATCATCTATAATAGTGGTGCAAAAAGACGACTTACAGACTCTTTCACCTGCATCATCTTAGGACGCTTCAACCACTCTTCAAGTTTAATTTCAATTGAAAGCGATATATCATCCGAATAATCACTCTCTACAACCTCTACAACATTTCTGTCATACACAATCATACTCACCTCAAAATTCTGTTCCAGACTGCGCAGATCCATATTGGCACTACCAACTGCAGCTATTCTGCCATCTATCGAGACTACCTTACTATGATTTATACCCGGTTTAAAGAGGAATACCCTTACACCTGCAATCAACAGTTCTTCGATATATGAGCGGGAGCACCAATTTGTTAAAAAAGAGTCACTATTGAAAGGTAACATCAGCCGCACATCCACACCGCACATCGCAGCACTCTTCAAGGCATTCAACATAACATCGCCAGGCATAAAATAGGGAGTTGATATATAGACATGGTTCTCTGCCATATTCACCATTGCCACATAAGCCTGTCTTATCGAATCCCACTCACTATCAGGTCCTGACGATACTATTTGCGCCATTGTCTCGCCCTCACATGGAATAGAGGGGAAATAGTGGGCTCTGTCTAACAGCACCTCCTGACTGACAAAATACCAATCAATCATAAATATTACCTGGAGCGATGCTATCGCCTCGCCCTCAATTTTTAGCAATGTGTCACGCCAACGACCGATAGATGAACCATAAATATATCTATCCGCTACATTTACTCCCCCCATAAAGGCCACCTCGCCATCCACCACAACAATCTTTCTATGATTCCTGTAGTTTGCCTTCTTACGATGAATTCTCAATGGAAGAAAAGGATACATCTTAGCTCCGGCACCTCTTAACTGCTCAACAAATTCTGTAGAGAGTTTCCATGACCCGACATCATCATATATAAAACGCACCTCGACACCTTGTTTCAGTTTAGAGAGTAGAAGCGAAAAAAGACGTGTAGCCAGCTCTCCCTCCTCTACTATATAGAACTCAAGATGGACGAAACTGGCTGCCCGCTCAATGGCACTAAAGATTGCTTCAAACGAATTGACTCCGTTGTTATATACAGCGATTGAGTTATTGGCAGTCAATAGGGCCTTATTATTATTAAGCAATAGAGTCATCAACTTACGTTCAGTAGCAAGGCGCTTCCCCTTTAAGATTTTTTGTTTCTTCAGCATATCCCGCTGATCCTCGCTCATATAGCTTAACCACTTCAGATCGCCAAGTCCCTTTCTGCTGAATATCTTCCGTTTACGGTAGTTCATACCCAACGAGTAGAAGAGAAAAATCCCAATAAACGGCATAGTTACAAGCACGACGAGCCAAGCCAATGTGTGTACCGGATTTCTATTATCCAGAATCAATCGGCAAATCTCACCGGTTAGTATCACAAGATATGCAATACCAAGCGCAATAGCAACCCAAAAACTCCAATCTAACTCCACACTCTAAACATTAAAAACGTTAACTTGAAGGTGTGTTGACAACACAAAGTTATGAAAAGTTTCCTTACCTTTGCAAATATGAGCGAAACTATACGTACCATAACCAACCGAGCAGTTAAATTACTCGGCAATGAATATGACGAGGCCGAGATAAAAGCCATCGTAAGAGTAATTTTTGAACATCTTACCGGCTGGGACTACACCCACTTTGTCATAAATTACGATTCGTCCCTCGATACCTCCATCAGTGAAAAGGCTACAGCAATCATCAACAGACTACAAGAGGGTGAGCCTATCCAATACATAATAGGATATGAGATATTTATGGGCATGAAATTCTCACTAAACCCCTCCACCCTTATACCTCGTCCAGAAACAGAGGAACTTGTTCGAGAGATAATTGACTCCGACATTAAGAAAGGAAGTATCATTGACATAGGAAGCGGTAGTGGTTGTATAGCCATCTCATTGGCAAAAAATATACCCCATGCAACGGTGCATGGTTGCGACATCTCCACAAAGGCTATTGCACAAGCAAAAAAGAACGCTGAATTAAATGGAGTCAAGGTCGATTTTCGCCAGATTGATATTTTACACTGGGAAGAGTACCACTTTGAGAAATACGATGCAATTGTAAGCAATCCTCCATACATCACCGAACAAGAGAAGAGTGAGATGGATAGACGAGTCCTCGCCCATGAACCCCACACTGCACTATTTGTTCCTGATAACAAACCTCTGCTGTTCTATGAAAGAATTGCAGATTTCGGATGTAGATATCTAAACCATAGAGGGAAATTATGGTTTGAAATCAACAGAGCATACGGGAATGAGTGTTGCAAAATGCTTGCTGAACGAGGCTACTCGGAGGTTAAATTAAAACAGGATAGTTACGGTAACGACAGAATTGTATCAGCTATATGGATGAGAAAGCAAAGCGATATCTAAAAAGGATTGCTTCGGAGTGCAGCAAACGTGAGTGTTGCGAATTCGACATTCGCATAAAACTGCTACGACAAGATATTGAGGAGTGCGACATAGATGAAATAATCACAACCCTGCAAAAGCACTCACTCCTTGATGAGGAGCGATACGCCATTGCTTATGCCAAAGACAAATTTCGCTTTAACGGATGGGGGTGTAGCAAAATAGCCGCTATGCTGTCAGCAAAAAAAATCAGTGACAACTCCATAAAAACCGCATTACAGGAGATTGACAGAGAGTCATACAAAGAGAAATGCCTCGCTCTTATGAAGAACAAGGCACGCAGCACAAAGGCTAAAGATATTTTCGAACTTAAAAATAAGTTACTCCGATATGCTCTTGGGCGAGGTTTCGACTACGAGACCTCGCTCCAAGCACTATCCGAACTTACTCTTCAAGCCAACCCCTGATAGTATTGATAATCTCGCTCTTCTGAGGCTCTGCAAAAGAGTTGATTCTTGTTGAGTGGCTACCCTTTGGATGAACATAGATCTTGATATTCTCTTTGTTCTTCAACTCCAAAACGCCAGAAGCACTCCATGGATCATACTCTCCGTAAATATATACCATCTTAGGATCATTCTTCTTCAAGAACTTCTTGGTATCCTTATACAGAGTTTTATCAAACTTATCTCCACTAAGCTCCTCGATAATCATTAAACGACGCATATAATCCTTTGGACTCTTGATATCCATATACTTCTTGAAAGGCTTCATATCATAGCCATAGTAACCAAGCTCGCGGACTGCCTGAACATTAAATGATGTATATGGAGTCTGCTTGGCAAAATAGTTAGGCTCAAGAATTCCGATAGCATACTTAAAAATCTCCTCATTGGTTGCATCGGGACCCGGCACCTTATCAATTGGCAATCCCCACTGCCAGTGAGCAAAAGAGTACTCCATTACATCGTAATCATAAACCTCCTCAATTGGCAAACGGAACTCATAACCCTTTGCATCGCAATGTGCCTTGAACATTGGAAGCAACTCAGCCTTACGCTTCATCATCTCCATCTGGAAAGCCAAGACAATCTGGCGGCTCTTCTCATCTGCAACCTCCTTGGCAAGGAACTTCTCATGACGACCATCCTCGATACCTCTATTCAGAGGGGCAACATAAGGCACTGAGATATCTACATCGTCAGGGAATTTTGCTCTATAGAACATTGTAGTCTGGCCACCCTTACTAATTCCTGTAGAGATCCACTTACCCTTATACAACTTTCCGAATGTCTGACGGATATTGTGCAAATCATACAATGAGTTCTCAACTGTCAGATAGTCCCAATTACATGGCTCCGGCATTGACTTTGCAAAATAACGATACTCTGCAACCACAATATTGGCATTAAAAAGCTCAGCCAACTCTTCGGTATATCCGGGAGCACCATTTCTATTTGCTTCGTATCCCTCAGTTACTATAATAGTAGGACGATCAAACCCTCTGTGACAAACAAAAACTCTCTGCAAGAACTTTCCAGCGTTTTTATTTACCTGATCCAACTCCTGCTCAATAAAAACCTCATACTTCTCCGCAAATCTCGATGTCTCAAGTTTTCTGATTTTAGAGAGATTAGGCATTCTTGTCAACTGTCCATACAACACACTGCCCTGAGGCGAGGTCATATTTCCACCCATACGTGTCATTGGCACGCTATTTTGTGCAACCAATGGTACTGCGCAAGCCATTGCAAGAACGGCCACACAACAAAATCTAAAAAGTCTCTTCATACTCTATTATTTATCTTTGTTAATATCTATCATATTGTGGAACACACTCCGACAAATCAAGAGTGCAATTTCGTAAAATTTTATTAAAACTCCAAATATTTACCTTCAGCAAAAATCAATTAACATAATTTCAGTAAATGTATTGCAGAATTAAATTTGTTATTTTAATTTTGCCGAACATAATATTTAAATTTTATACTATGAAAAGATTAAACAAATCACCGCAATCGCCATTTCAGTAATTGCGATTAGCTGTTCAGAATCCGAGATTGTGAACAAAACAGAGAGTGTATCTAACCACAACGCAACATTCACCTTCAGTGCTGTGGAGATAGAGAATCCAAGCCGTGCTGATTACAGTGAAATATCGCAGGAGGATTTCACTCCATCAAACATCCAGATGGGAATATTCGGATACAAAAACACCTCCGGACAATATGGTCGCGTTCTGCTACCAATCTTTGAAAATGACTCAACACAACGCTACGATGCCGACAGCTGGTTCGTTGACAAAGTTGTAGCAGTTGACCCAAGTTCTGAGTACAGTTTCTTTGCTTATGCCCCCTACTCCGGTTCACGATTGGATATCTTTTCGTCAACAGACGGGATTATACACATAACTGTCCCAGGGTGCGTCAAGGTTGAGGATGGTATCGATTACATAATTGCAGAACCTATCACAAACTACACACCAGTCATCAACAGTCAGGATGACTTGACCGAGGTTCCTCTGACATTCAAACATCTGCTTTCAAGGGTTGACTTCAATGTATCTTTACCACACACCAGCTATTACGGAATCAATCTCCGAAAGGCAACTATCGCTCTTCCGGACATTGATGACAGCGACAACGGGAACGCCTATGTGTGTAACCTGATAGAAAAGACAAATTACTTCCAGCATGGAGATCTTATGGTTCCAACACTTGCCGAGACCACAGAGTATAACACATTCGACTACACTGATGATGAGATATTTATCGCCCCAAATAAATCTCACTGCATCGAAAGTTATTACATCTCTCCACTTTTTCAAAATGGATCAATAACAGTTGAAGCCGAGATAGAGTATGACGTAATATACAGCGAAGGAGATGAACCTGTAACCATCAAGAGTCAGGTTAAGGTAACGCTCCAGCCGGAATCAAACACTCGCTATGCAGTAAACTTCCAGGTTATGTATAATGCCATTGTATTCAACATTGAATCGTTCAACGACTGGCACATTGCAAGCGAAAGCAGTGATGCCAAAATATAGAGGCATAACCAATAATTTCCATTAGAAAGTTTACCATCCCAAGCAAAATAGAGTATCTTTGCAAAAGGATGGTAAACTTATATATACCTATGGAGAAGAGAATTATAATACCAAAATCACAATCTACTTCCTCGCTTAAAGAGGCGATTTCGGGAGTTACAGATGAGTACATTGTACTTGGAATCCGTCCGACATCTACCACATTGGACTGTAACTTTATGAGCAGAATGGAGAGTGTTGCCCGTTCTACAAATGCAGATTGGATATATTGCGACTACAGAAAAGAGCAAAACAACACTATAAACACAATTCCAACTATTGAATACCAGCAGGGCTCTCTACGTGATGACTTTGACTTCGGACCGGCAGTCTTGTGCAGAAGAGAGAATATTATAAAATTTCTGGAATCAGCAGATAAAGATTACAAATATGGAGCAATATATGCCCTTCGTCTTTACATAAGTCGTTACGGCAAAATAGTCCACCTGCCGGAACCCCTATATACAGAGATTGAGACAGACCATCGACTCTCCGGAGAGAAACAATTCGACTATGTCAATCCAAGAAACAGGGAGGTACAGATTGAGATGGAGGAGATTTGCACTGAGCATCTTAAAGCAATAGGTGCATTGATAAAACCTCCAATGAAAGAGATTCAATTTGAAGAGAAATTCGACACAGAGGTCAGTGTAATCATTCCAGTCTACAACAGGGCAAAGACTATTTCAGATGCAATCAACTCTATTATCGCACAAAAGGCAGACTTCAGATTCAATATCATTGTCGTCGATAACCACTCTAACGATGGGACCTCTGAAATAATTGGGGAGCTTGCACAAAAGAGCAGTCAGATTGTACATATTATTCCAGAAAGTAATAATCTGGGAATTGGCGGATGCTGGGACCTTGCTATACGTTCCCCAAAATGCGGACGTTTCTCCATTCAATTAGACAGCGATGACCTGTATATTGACGAATATGTTATACAACGAATAAGAGATAAATTCATTACAGAACGCTGCGCGATGGTGATAGGCAGTTACCAGATGGTAAACTTTAAATTGGAAGAGCTGCCACCGGGAATAATAGACCACAAGGAGTGGAGCGACAACAACGGTATGAACAATGCTCTTAGAATTAACGGTTTGGGAGCTCCGCGAGCATTCTATACCCCAATTATACGCCAAATAGGTTTCCCGAATGTAAGCTATGGCGAGGATTATGCAGTTGGAATCAGAATATGTGCAGAGTACAAACTGGGACGAATATACGAACCTCTATACCTGTGTAGACGCTGGGAGGGCAACTCCGACGCCTCACTTCCTATAGATAAGTTAAACCGTTTCAACACCTATAAAGATTGGCTAAGAACCATAGAACTTCAAAAAAGAATCAAGAATTAAAAAACAAATGAGGTTGTCCGCAGGGACAACCTCATCTTTTGATATAGATTATATGCAAAGAATCTATATTACTTAATCTCGCAGATAGGTTTTGAATTGGTAACCTTAATTCTGAATGGATACTCAGCTGTTGGTTTTGGAGTTCTTCTGCGACGAATTGTCTTCTGATCCTCAGGACCACCTGCACTTGGAGCAATCTCCTCATGACTCAACTCTGAATCCGGAACAAAATCCTTTGGATCAGGACGACGGAATGCCTTGTTCTCGTGCTCGCTTGGAGCTCCCAATACTACCAACCACAAGTGAGCCAACTCCTCACCAGCAGGAGCAGTATAAGACACCTTACCCTTTGTATCGCTTACCATCTCAGTGTAGATAGGAGCGCCACTCTTTGGTACAGCAACCAAACCATATCTCCAGCCAGCTACACCCTGATAGATTGAAGGTACTTCTTTAACCAATCCCTCAAACTCAACAGTTACAGTCTTACCGGGAGCAGGAACCTCCAACTCGATTCCGTTATATCCATAGTTCTGAGGAGTTCTTGAAGCATCAATCTTATACCATCCATTCAACTGCTTGTTCATTGCAGATGTGTGCTTGTTAGCGTATGGCTTAGCATGCTCGCGAACTCGAGGCATATCGTAAGTCATAAACTTGGTTGCTGCATCGTACATCTCTGCATTGAACTGCTCCTGATTGATTCCGGTAATTCTCTTATAAGTAGAAACTACATCCTCCTCAGGAGTGAAAGCTCTCCACAAGTTAGCAATGAACTCTACACCGTGCTTATCAGACCAGTACTCCAAAACGTATGGAGAGTGGTAGATATTTGCGTGGTGCATGAAAGCAAAGTGAGTCTGCTTCATGAAATCCACCCAGTGGTAGTTCTCATCAGTAATCCAATCAGGATTAACCTGCCACAACATCCACTGAGAAGTCATCTCATAGATTGCACCCTCACCTGTTCTTGAACCGTTATCAATAACTAACTGTGCCTGGAATGAGTGTCCCAACTCGTGTGCAATACAATTCAACTTCTCATCGCGCAAACGCAATGGAGTTACCCACAAAGCACCAATCTTACCATCATAATCACCACCATAAGCTGTTCCCTCCAAAGAGTAGTTCAACATAACCATCATTCTGAAAGTATCAGCTTTAGAACCTGGCAGGATAAACTTCATTGTATCCTTGAAGAAGTTATAGAAACTTTGAGTTTTATTCAAAATTCTCTCCAAATCTACATTCATATCTGTGCCCTCTAACGCAGGAACATTGGTAAGTTCCTTACCAAAACCCTTCTGCCAGAAGACTACAATATCATCGGTGTAAGCCATTCTGTCATAGCTATAAACACTCTCTGGATTACTGAAATCCACAGTATCAAACTCTCGTGGGATGTAGATTGCCTTTCCCTCAGGCTGTGCTGGTTTACATGAAACCAAAATAGCCGCTGTTGCAGCGGCTACCATGGCACATTTAAAAATGTGTTTCATCATATCGTTTAGAAATTATTTTTCAAACAACTTTTGGAAATCCTCCATAGAGATTGATTGCTCATCCAACTTCACACTCTCCTTCACCACAGCGAAAACCTTGTTCTCTACAGCGCGATCCAATAATCCCTCTCTCTGACGCTCATCCTGCAACAAACGATCTGCAAAGCCGTCAAGTTGCTCATCGGTCATTCCATATAGACCATACTGTTGCAACTGCGCAGCTGCAAGCTCACGAGCGCAAGCCTTAACGTCGGCATCCTCTACCTGCTTGCCGGCAGCCTTCAAGATAGCCGATTTAATCAATTGCCACTTGAACTCCTCACGGAAGCCCTCGAAATCCTTCTCAACCTCCTCAGCAGTCATCTTCTCGTTTACAGCAAGAATCCACCTCTTCAAGAACTCCTCAGGAAGCTGAACATCCGCATTCTTCTTCAACAACTTTGCCTTGGCATCAATTGTAAAACGGTATTCAGAGTGTCCCTTCAACTGACTCTCAATATCTGATTTCACCTTAGCCTTGAACTCCTCCTCGGTCTTTACAACCTCAGCTCCGTATGTACGAGCGTACAACTCCTCGCCCAGAGTAGCTGACTGATGGCGCTTCATCTCTTTGATAGTGAACGATACCATTGGACCAAATCCCTCAAGTTCCTCCTTCTTGATTCCCAACATAGCAGCCAAATCTGTTGGATTTGGATGTGCCTTTAAAGCATCGTACTCAACAACATCGCCGACCTTCTTACCCTTGAATGCAGCCTTTGTCTCCTCGTCCTTCAAGTAGTACAATGACAAAGAGGCCTCCTCATTCTTGATACCATCCTCCTTACCAAGCTCAACTACCTCACCCTTGATAAACTCTACATCAGTAGCCTCATCAACATCAACCAAAGAGCCATTCTGCTGGCAGATCATCTCAATCTGCTTATTCACCATCTCCTCGGTTACATCAATAGTGTAGTAAACAACCTTCTCACGCTTAGAAAGCTCAACATTCATTGCAGGAGCCAAAGCAATATCATATACAAACTCCATTGTCTCAGCCTCCATATCGATTGGCTTCTGGATAGTTGTATTGGGAAGTGGTTGTCCCATGATATTCAAATCATTCTCCTTGATGTATTTGTTAAGATTGGTTGCAAGCACATTATTGATAGCCTCTCCGGTCAAAGAGTCACCATACATCTTTTTAATCATACCGAATGGAGCTTTACCCTTACGAAAACCAGGGATTTGTGCACTCTGCTGATATTTTTTCAACTGTTTCTCAACATCTGCGGCATAATCAGCCTTACATACCTCTACAGTGATTGTAGCATTTAGCTCATCAATCTGATTTTTAGTAACATTCATTTTTAGAATAGAAAATTTAAATTAAATACGGGCGGAAACTCCTATACCCATTTTTTGACGATGCAAATTTAATAGAAAAAAAATCAATATACAAACTCTGAAAGTATATAAAATAAAAAGAGATACCTTAAAAGTATCTCTTCAAAAGAAAAGTACGGGTGAAGGGACTCGAACCCCCAAGCCTCGCGGCAGTAGATCCTAAGTCTACCGTGTCTACCAATTCCACCACACCCGCTTTACAGATTTGCGATGCAAAGGTAATACTTTATTTTGAAACTGCAAACAAAAAGAGTGTTTTTTCAAAATAATTTTTAAAAAAAGTGGTAGGAGCTGCAACTCCTACCACCTGTAATATTAATCAGCTACAAATGATTAGTAACCATTATACTCTGTAATTGCCTGAATCTTACCAAAATCCTCGTAAATTATAGGATTCTCCTCAGTTCCTGCAAAGATTGGTCCCCACATATTGCTGGCAGTTCATGCAACAGGATCAATCTCAAACTCAACCAACTTACCCTTCTGAGTTGTCTCATTCCAAACTCCGAACCAAAGGATAGAACCTGCAGTTGGGAATCCTCCGGTACTCAACAAACATAGAGCGGTTGCTTCATCGCCCTCTTCTCCTTCCCACAAAAGGTGAGCCTCGGTCTGACCTGTAGAATAAGAGAATGAATATACCTTATTTCCTGTTGAATAGAAGAAAGCAGAACCGGCTGTTGTTGAAGTAAATCCGTTCGCCTCGGTGATTCCAGGACATCCTGCCAAAGATACCTTCTGACGAGCCAATGTTCCCTCATCCTTCACATTATTGAAACATGCAACATACAAGTCACATGCAGAACCATTCTTCATAATATACATTGACTCGGTTCCATTGAATGTTGCACCATACAGCATCTCACCCTCAACGTTATTTACATCGAACTGAGCATCTGCAACCGATGGGGCAAATCCTGCCAATGAAGTAGCTTTATTGAAATATGGACGGAATGCATTCTTATCAGCATCATAAACAATCTGGTATGCATCTATTGCTCCATCCAAGTGTCCCCAACTTGTAATTGTCTCGGTATTGAACCAAGGAGCAATATTATCAGATCCTGTTACAGGAGCAGGGAATCTTCCATCACCGGCAATTGAGTTATACAACACGTGCATCTTACCATCGTTGATAAGGAAGTCGCATCCATTAGCAGTCGCTATTCCCTGTGGATTATATACAGGAGCCTCATAGAACATATCCTCCCAACTCTCATCCATATAAGCCAAAGCAACCGGATTGATACGTTTTGCAGTACCATCCTCAAGGAACATATAGAACCAGTGACCTGCAGATGACCACTTAAACTCAATAACGTCTGACTGGAACAGATCGGTTGGGTGGTTCTTTGACCAGATTGCAGTATCACGTCCTGAACCAAGAATCAACGCCTTATCAGAACGAACTACGTCCAACTCAAAGTGACCATCTTTCTGGTGTGCACAATAGATACCAATTACCTCTCCATTAATAGGAATAGACAAATAGCTTGACAACATCATAAATGCTTTTGCACCAATTTTTGTATCCTCGACCATAAAATATAGTCTGTATGCCTCTCCTGGAGTCAAATCAACTATATAGTGAAGATCTTTACCCTTACTGATTGTATCAGCAGGAGGATACACCATAGCGTTACCATCCTGAATTGGCTGATAGTTTGATGCTGTAACAAAGTAGTAATACTTCAAGTCAGCTGTATCGCCAGTTGTATATACGTTTGGACAGAAATCAATAGTATCTCCTATTGCCCATCCCCACAACTCAGAAACATCAACTCCGGTTGTGTCAATAGTTATCTTAGTTACGTTTTCGTAATCGTAACTGTAATTACCCTCATCCTGATCACAAGCTACCATTATAGCAGCAACCATTGAGAGTGATAATATTCCTTTAAAAATCTTATTCATCACGATAATCATTAGAAGGTTACAAGTTTACCATTCTCATCAGTCATAGGAGTGTCATGAGTTGCATTGTACTCCTCCAAGGCATTAGCCATAGTTACAGAGAAGTTATACATCTCTCCCCATGTCATACCACCCTCTTGACCGTATGTAAATTCAGTTACTCCGGTTGTAGAGATAATAAATCTATACTTAACCTCGCTATACTCTCCAAAGAACGGAGCCAAATACTCATCCCAGTTAGTTGGTTTTGCCAACTGATCAGAGAAGATTATTGTCAACTGGTTCCACTCATCTACTCCTGATGTAATCTCGCCCTCATCAGTTACAGCAATCTTCAAACGATAGGTTGAATCCTGCAACTTAGCAGAACGCTTTAGTGTAATATCACATGGAGCAACAACCTCACCGGCAGGAATAACCACAGATGTTTCGAAAGAGTACATTGCACTCTCGGCAGTAGTCGCACTATCAACAACTGTCAAAACAACATCTCTGTCATAATCAGCTGCCTTACCGATTAGCATTATCTCGGCATTTACAACATACTCTGTTACCTCGGTTGAATATCTTGCAAAGGTAAACTCCATTGAGTCGGTCTTTAGTGTCCAGTTCTCAGGACCAACAATTCTTGCGTACGCAGAACCCTCCCAACGATATGGATCATTCTCGCATGAGAAAAGAGCCAACAGAAGAGCTGCAGCACCCAAAATTTTATTTAGTTTCATAATATTCTATTTTTATTTACGATCTCCAAACTCTATCTCATTCTCTGGCATATCGAAAACATATACATCACGATCTGCACTTACCGCAGAACCTGGTATTGTCTCGTATCCATGTCTCTTGTAGTAGTAGAACATCTGTCCCTCTCCTATCAACTCCTTACGCATCTCTTTGTAAACCTCATTACTGATATCCTCAGGAGTAGCATTCAAAGTATCCAGAATTTCAACTGTCTCATTTGCCAAACCTCTGTTTGCACGTACCTCATTCAACAATTTTGCAGCATAGTTTGGATCACTATTTGCATATCCCTCTGCAGCAATATAGTACATCTCGCTCTTTCTGATTAGAGGCATTTGGTTTAGATATCTTCCTCCCTCCGGTTGCCAGAATTTAGCCAAACATCTCTCAGCTCCACCATCATACAGGTACCAGTATTGGTTACGATAATCACCTCCCAATGCAGCAGTATTTACCTCATATATATCAAGGATCTTAGCCTCGCTTGGAGAGAAGATATGTGGATTCTCCTGACCTGAGTAGGTATGGAAATAACTGGTTGCAGCACTCTCCATATCGTAGTAGTACAAACGGAAGATATGCTCAGGTGAGAACAATACATCACGCTCGTATGCATGAGATGTTGTTATTGATGTATAGTGAACCCAAGAGAACTTATCGTCATTAATAACCTGCTCAGCACAAATTCTTGCGCTATCTGCATTTCCCTCCCACTGATATACACGAGCAAGAGTTGCCAAAGCTGCATAATAATTAAAACGAATCTGGGCATCGCTTCTCACATAATATGCACTATCTGCAGTTGATGTGTAAATCGGATCAACCTGCAACAACTCCATTGCCTGCTTCAAATCACTCTTGATATTTGCCATATTCTCGGCAACTGTTGATTGAGGTGTTACCTGTGTTGTATACTCCTTAACGTATGGGATAGACAATGTGTTAGGCTCATCAGCAGGCATTGGAGCAAACTGACGCATCAAGTCGAAGTGCAAAAATGCACGCAAACCTAATGCAGCACCTTTATACATCTCGTAGTTACCCTCATCAAAATAGGTTCCATTGTCAATGTACTGCAACATCAAATTCAAGTTTGCAATTACATTATATGACTTATTCCACATAGTCTCAATCATAGTCTTAACTGCAACATCCTCATAATTATATGATGCAGCTGTATTGTATGTTGAGTTTGAGGTATTAAGATCATAGTTCTGTGAAAGTACCTCCATCAAGCCGAAAGTACTGTTCATACCATATAGTGAATTCGAGATCATTGAGGTGTATACACCTGTCAACTGATCAGCAAATCCGCTCTGGTTCGCAAAGTGCTCCTCCGCATAGATCTCTGACTCTGAACGAGCATCGAACCAATCGTTGCAACCACTTAGAGCAACCGCACCAAGCGCAACAACAGCCAAAGTACTTATTTTATTTACTAACTTCATATTCACTAACCTTTAATTAAAATGTTGCAGATAGAGAGAATGAGTATGTGTGAGCATAAGGATATGCAGTACCTCTCTCAACCTTAACTGATGACCATGTTGCCAAATCATTTACATAGAATGTAGCTTTCAACTTCTGCAAGAATGAGTTCTTAACAAAGTTACACTCACGGAAATCATAGTAAACACTCAATGCAGCAAAGTTTACCAATGTATAATCCTCTACGAAACGAGATGTAGGCTGAGTAGCAGACTGGTCAGCGATTGATTTGAAACGAACCTCATCACCAGGCTTGCTCCAACGATCAGTCAAAACTCGCTTATCAACATTGTAGCGAACATTTGCATTCTCTACCTTTGAAACCAATGTGCTGTTATACATCTGGCCTCCTGTTCTGTATGTAAATGTCATATTGATTCCGGCTCCGTGACACTCTGCATTCAATCCGAAGTTTCCAGAAACCTTTGGAAGGTCGATACCACATGCAACCTGGTCTGCAGCATTCCACTCATATGTCAAAGATCCATCCTTTCTTACATACAACTCCTTACCTGTCTGAGGATCGATACCCAAAGATTGTACAGCCCAAATTGTATTCAAAGACTGACCCTCCTCATAACGTGTAGCAAGGTTAACATTCTTTGTAGAGTTCATTGATGCATCTGACATATCATTCTGTTGCTTCAATGAGTTAGCAATCTTCTTCAATGTATTGGTATTTGATGCCAATGATGAGTAAACGCTTACAAAGCTTCTTGAACGAGGCTGCTGCCACAAACGGATATTCAAATATGCCTCATAACCCTTGTTTTCAGACTCTCCAAGATTATCAACATAACTTACGAATCCTGTAGAACCAGGAGTTGTGATAGATGTTGTCAAACCTTTGGTTGTAGCCTTATACCAATCGAAACGTCCAGTAATGATATTATTCAAGAAACCGAAGTCAACTCCTACGTTGGTATCGTACTTCTTCTGCCACTGCAAACTTGGATTAGCCAAACGTGTTACATATGAACCCAACATTCCATTATACTGTGCATTCATGTTATAGTTCAAAGTAGCAATTGCATCATATGTATTGAATCCCTGAGATCCTGTATATCCTGTTGAGAAACGAACCTTCAAACGATCCAACCATGTTGACTCCTTAAGGAAGCTCTCGCGGTGAATATTCCATCCAGCTCCAACTGACCAGAACAATCCCCAACGATTATCAGCACCAAACTGAGAAGATCCTGTCAAACGCAAGTTGGCATCAAAAAGATACTTCTCGTCGAATGAGTAGTTAGCTGAGGCTATAAATCCGAAGTCGCGCTGAATTCCCTCACCTCCTCCAGGAGTTGTATTCTCTGCATACTGAACGGCAGAAGATACGTGAGACAGATTCTTATTTGGGAATCCCTCAGCATTCATTGTGCTATATGTATACTTTGTCTGGTTTGCATTCACCTGACCATTTACAAAGAACAGATGCTTATCCTTTGTCAAAGAGTACTGAACTCCGAACTGAGCAGTCCAGCTATTGTCTTTTCTGTTCATATCATAGTATGAACCGGCACGATACAGATTCTCTCCTGTATATGACATAAAATCTGTGTGAGCTGCTGGCTTGAAGTTATCAGCTCCTGAATTTTTAACAGTAACTCCGAACTGAGCTGTAATTCTCAATGCCTCGATAGGACGATACTCCAAATAAGTATTGTTTGTCACGTATGTATAGTTCGTCTTGTCATATGCTCCGATAGTACCATTGTGTAGTGGGTTGTACTGTGTCACAATTCCTGTATACATTTTAGGCATCTGACCATTCTCATCCTCCAACTCATTATATGGGTTCATAAGAGTATATTGAGCAAATGTGCCGTATGGAGACTCCTGGGTTCTGTTATCATCTACGCTAAGTTTATTTCTGAACATAAACTTATCTGTACGATATACAATAGATAATGATCCATTGATTGTTTTACGGAAAGATTCGTCCATAACTCCATTAACCTGATTGTAAGCCAGATTAGCCTGATATGTTGTTGCACCATCACCTCCGTCAAGATATACAGAGTGCTTTTGACCCACACCGGTTCTCAAGGGCTGTGCCATCCAGTCGGTATTAACTCCTGCCTCAATTTTCTGAAGCATATTTGTATATGTCTGATCAAGACTAATTTGAGTCATGGCATTCTCAGAATCATAAAAACCGGCCAACTTCTCTGCCTGCAACTTCTCCTCTGCATTTGTCAAGTTGTAACTGCTCAAATCTGGAGTCTCAACATCAACACTTCCTGTATAGCTAACTCTCAATTTACCCTTCTCAGGACGTTTTGTCTCAACAACCACAACACCATTAGCAGCTTTTGCTCCATAGATAGCTTTGGCAGTAGCATCCTTAAGCAATGTTACACTCTGAACCATATTCATATCAAGGTCCATAATTGCTGTCAATGTTGTCTCAAAACCATCAAGAATAAACAAAGGCTCGTTGTTATCAAATCCTGACTGACCACGCATCTGAATCTCAGGCAACGCATTTGGGTTAGAACCCGCAGAGAGATTCTCAACAACCATGAATGATGGATCGATAACAGACAAACTCTGCAATACGTTGGTGTTACCCACCAACTGCAAATCCTCGGCTGTTACAGTTGTTACAGCTCCGGTATAAGAGTTTGCCTTACGCTCGAAAACTCCGGTAACAACAACATCCTTCAATTGCTGAGCATCCTCCTCCATCTGGATGATATAAGAGTTTGCAGAGGTAATCGCAATCTGCTGAGTCTCAAGACCCACATATGACACCTCGAAAGCCTTGTCGTACTGTGATACAGAAAGCGAGAACTCTCCATTCTCGTTTGTAGCAGTACCTCTGATAGGCTGATCCTTCTCAACCACCACAATCACCGAAGCTCCCGGAATAACCTCTCCACGAGAATCCTTTACAACACCGGTAATTGTACGCACTCCACTTTGGGCGCTTGCGCCATAGTTTAGGGAGCACATCAGAGAAATGACAGTAATAAGCGCCATCATATATCTTGGCACTCTTACCAAAAAGTTTTGCATTTTCATTTTTGTACTCATTTTATGTAAATATTAAAAAATGTAATTTTTCACAAAGGAAATATAATTCAAAAAGGCCTACAATACTTAATTTGTCAATTGCCAAAATAGCAAAACAAATACAAATATTTGATTTTCAAGACATTGCACCAACCTAAAAATTAGACTAAGATTAGCAGGATACTAATCAATACTATTAAGTATCGTATATTTCTCATATATTTTTCTTATACAACGTAGACAAAATATATCAAAATACGGAGAGTCATCTCACGACGCTCTCCGCAACTCAAATACTAACGAATAAAACTATAATAGAAAACAACTCTTACAATTTGTCAAAAATCTCACACCATTTAGCTCGTTCATCTGCATCATAGAAGTCCTTACTCTGAACAATGCCATTCTCATCAACCACATACATGGTTGGAACTGCACGAACAAGGAATAGTGATGAATTCACACTTTGATTATCCAAGATATTTGGCCAAGGCAACTGCTCTTGCTCCAAAGCTTTTTTCCAATCTGCCTCGCGCTTATCTATAGAGATTCCTATAATCTCAACTCCTTTAGGAGCATATTTTGCATAGAACTCTTTCAAAGCAGGAATAGATTTTCTACAAGGACCACACCAACTTGCCCAAAAGTCGATTACAACATATTTCTTACCTTTGCATAGCTCCTTTAATGATTGTTCTACACCATTTTTGTCTATTCCGGTCATTTCAGGAACCTGTTTGCCAACTAAAGTTGGAGGGAACAACTCTCTCTTCAATGCTTGACCATAATAACTCTCTTTTGCTTTATCTGAGAATGAGTTATAAAGATTAATAAATGTTGTATCTCCCTCAGCAAAATAGTTCATATTATGAAGTACCAAAAGAGGTCCCCAAAAATCATCACCATTAGCACGGAAGTTACGCATCATCGCAACCTCAACATTATCAAAGAAATCGCCTTCAGCCTTTGCCATAACCTGATAAGCCTCCTGCTTCATCTTGGCAGCCTTTTCCTTATTTGGTTCAGCATCTGCTGCAGCTATAGCTTTACTATACTCCTCATGATACTTTACATGCATATCATTTAAAGTATCACGGAAAGCCATTTTTTTCTCAAAAACATCATTACTCTGAGAGCCCTGAATATCAGCAGAGCTTACATAACCATCATCACTAAGTTTAACATCAGCAATAATGTCTGAGTTCTCAAGCATAAATGTATGATAACCATTCTCGCCTATATGCAATAGACAAGCTATAGGAAACTCTACACTACCGGTTGCAATAAACTTCCCTCCATTTATCTCAACTATAGCAATTGGTTTTTCATCTTGATGTGTAGCTGTAGGAATAATCTCTACTATTGTACCATCAACAGCTCCATTAACAGTACCTGTTAATGTATAAGATTTTTGTGTAGTGCTACATGCGCATAACGCAAATATAACTCCTACTATCCAAAATGTGCTCTTTTTAAACATATCATCTACAAGTTTTAAATTTTGAGCAAAGTAAGATAAAAAAGATCTCTATGTCAACTCCTAATTTGCCAATTGCCAAAATAAGAATCATACACTACTCTTCATGCTCACGTGCATATTTACGAAACTTATCGGGAGACATTTCATACCTCTCCTTAAATAAAGAGTAAAATGTACTTAACGATGTAAATCCTAACTCTGCAGCAATATCTTTAATAGGGGTATTATCATCAACATCAGATAAGGCTTTACTTGCTGCCTCTAATCTATACATTGCTATATATTTTGAGACGGATTCTCCCCTTACGCTATTAATAGCCTTCGATATATAAGTTCTGTTGGTTTGAAGAAGTTCTGCTAATTTATCACGTCCTAAATAGGGATCTTTATATAACTTCTCAACCCTCATCTTTTTATCAATTTTGTCAAATAGCAGTTTATCATTATCACTTACCTTACACTCAGCAATCTCCTCATTTGCAGAGGATGCAACCTCCCTTTGCTCTAATCTGCTCTTCTCTTTATTCCACTCAACCTCACGAGCAACCAACTGCTTATACAATCTTACCTTTCTATTTCTAGAAATAATTGATACAAACAAAGCGACAAACATCAAAACAAATATTGTGATATAGAGCCACAAGCGCTCGCGCATGGTTTTCAACTCCATCTCTGCAATTTCCAACCTATGTTCATGCTCATATTTTGTAATCAGATTCTTCTTAACGTTACTTAAATCACGTCTGTGAAGAGATTCACTCTCTAAAGATGAACGATTGCGGTAGTATGAGGCACTATCGCTTCGACCTAGTTTGTCATAAGCCGACGCCATTATATTATATGCTCGCGGGCGCTCTACCTGAAGATGGTGATGCATGACATACTCTAAACCTCTACTCATATTTGTAATGGCATCGGTATACCTGCTACTTGTTAATAGATAATCTGCATAGTGAACATAGGCAAAGAATGTATAATCAACCATTGCTACATGACTGTATGATATTGCTTTATTAAAATTTTCATGGGCCAATTCATCTTCACCCATCGCAGCATAACAATCTCCATAAGCCATGTATAGTTCTGTCAAATCTGCCACAGCACACCTCTCTGCAGCCTCCTTGGCAACATTCAACAGTTCTTCAGACTCATCTAATCTATTCTGCAGTGTATAGAATTGAGCAGTAGTAAGAGCTCCACAATATATTGCATTATCAATTTTATTCTCTAACGCATAATTATAACACCACTCGGCATAGACTAAACCACTCATATCACGATCCAACAAAAAAAGCCAAGCTGCATTTGTCGATAAAATGGCTCTCATATAGTCATATCCTACAGCCCTTGCCAAATTTATCCCTTGTATATAGTACTCCAGCGCTGCATATCTATCTGATTCGGTATTTTGCGCCATAATACCATAGGCATTATACATCAGGCAACGTAAAGAGTCAAGACCATATCTTCTGGTGATTGAATCAGCCTCGGTCAAATGCTTATTAGCATCATGACCACGAAAAAGCATTGCTTCAGCCTGCGCTCTTTGAATCAAATAGGCAGCTTTTGCTCTGGGTGGTAAATTAACTGCATGATTTTCTGCAGCATCGAAAAGTCTTACCGCATCGGTATATCGAGCCTCCATTATAGCCTGCACCGACTTGGTAAATAGTGCTTTGAAATCAATTACGATTGGAGTTGATGGTACCGTCTTAGGACGCCTATTCTCTTTACTACAACCAACAAAAAAAGTAGCAAGTGCTATTAATAGAGCACTTACCACAAGAATCTGTGCACATCTACCACCTTTCACAACCCCAACCTTATTCATCTATTCAATCACTCTTTCTGCGTAGTTCAAAATTCTTACCAAGATATACTCTACGCACCTCAGGATCGGCAGCCAAATCCTCTGCAGTTCCTGCCTGCAAAATTTTTCCATCATATAGCAAATAGGCACGATCTGTAATGGAAAGAGTCTCTTGAACATTATGGTCGGTGATAAGAATACCTATATTCTTATCCTTCAATTTTCTTACAATACTTTGAATATCCTCAACTGCAATCGGATCGACACCTGCAAAGGGCTCATCAAGAAGGATAAACTTAGGACGTATCGACAACGCTCTGGCAATCTCGGTTCTGCGTCTTTCACCTCCCGAGAGCTGAATTCCCAGACTTTTGCGAATATGTTGCAATCCGAACTCATCAAGCATCTCCTCCAAACGCTCAGCCTGCTCCTCTTTACTCATATCGCTCATCTCAAGAACTGCCTTGATATTGTCCTCAACACTAAGACGTCGGAAAACAGATGCCTCCTGTGCCAGATATCCTACACCCAATTGAGCTCGGCGGTACATAGGCTCCTTTGTAATCTCGCGATCATCAAGGTAAACTTTTCCGCCATTGGGTATAATAAGTCCTACTATCATATAGAATGAGGTCGTTTTACCGGCACCATTAGGACCCAAAAGTCCCACAATCTCGCCCTGTTCAACCTCGAACGAAACTCCACGCACTACTGTACGGCTCTTATATTTCTTGATTAACTCTTCTGCTCTTAATTTCATGGCACAAAAGTAACTAAAAACTTAAATGTATGGAAACATTAAGGGCAAAATTCTGATGTCTAATTCCTTCAATCTGTTTTCTGTGCGTCAAACGCCACATCGCATCAACCCGGAATATTCTGAAAATATTCTCTATTCCAACCCCGAACTCCATATATGGTTTGTTCAAATCTGACATACCTTGGGGGAATAGCAATAACGCATCGGAATCAGCCACGGAGCCATCATTCTTCTTCGACAAGCCTCCCCACACTACTTTATATGTTATAACCTCACGCCACTTTAACTTCTTCAGCAAAGGTATCTTTCCCAAAAAGAACCCTCTAAAATGGTGTTCCCACATAACAGACGCCCATATATCCGATGCAAACTCATAGTAGTTCATACACGAAAAAGCATACTTATCGTAAAAATAGGTTCCATTACCCTCATGAAGCTTCAGTAACGGATATGGAACTTTACCGAATATCTTACCCAGATTAAGGTAGATATCCGAGTAACCTATTGGAGGAATCTGAAAATCATATTGCGACCATAATACACTCTTCAGATACTCATAATCATTCTCGAATATACCTTTTGCCCCGTATGTCAAATCCAAGCCAACTCGCGGATATGGACAAGAGAGAGTTGAACGCGAAAAATCGGAACGTATCCATATCTCATTCCATGCCAATCTGGTATTCAGCGTAAAAGCCAGACTTGAGATATTCCGCAAAGAATCGCCTTTTGGAGAGATAAAAGGAACCTTGTCCGTCGGATTCATTCTTGAGTATGAGACTCCGAATGTATTATCCCACCCCTCTTTCCACTCCTTTTCAAACTCCAATGAGATGCTCTCGACAGGGGTCAATTTATCATTATCTCCGCGTGAAAGTGCTGTGCTCAAGATATTACTCTCTGTAAGAGCGTTAAATCCGGCGCCCAATTGTCCGACGTCGTTCTTGTAATTCAATCTGAGCTGAGAAAACGGCTGGGTATTAAACTGATACAAAACCTCACCTCCGCCTTTCCACTTATGATCCTTCGTGCCATATGCCCCATAGACAGAGAGCCGCACTCGCTTGCTCATCTCTTCGGTGGTTCGTAATCCCAATTGGAATCGAGCCCCCTCCACTCCATTGTAACTAAACAACTTATAGTATGGTCCAAAACCTACATATTTAGTCTCGTAATAACCGAAAAAGATAGTCTCAAGAACAGTCTCGATAGATTTGTATAGAGGAACATTTTTTACCGAATCTACCATATCGAAAATTGCTGTCTCCCGCTCAGTCAACTCATAGGGACGGATTGTATCCCAATACTCTTCACTTCGGTTTAGAACATCCTTAGGCATCGTAACATCGTTATCGAGTTTCAGAATATGTTTAGGGAATTCCGGATTGAGCGAGGGCTCAAGATAATCAATATACCTTCGGCCAAGGAAAGAGATAAGTTTCGAAGAGTCACTCTGAAAAACAGAAAAATCTGCAAACATCTCATCACGTTTGGGGAACCATATATTCTCATCTTCAAGAAGTTCATATCTGGCATCAATAACCAGATGACGCAACCAGTTGACATTCACACCTTTCGCCAACACTCCTCGAGCCGAGACCAGCGCCCATGTAGAGGAGTCTACACGAAGCTCACCATCCAATGTCGGTACAGAATAACTCTTAGGATGGTATCGCATTATATATATCTTGCGGTCATCATTCCTGACACTGTCCACAAGATAATAGTCATAATAGATACGTCCTGTTTCACACAAAGGGCTTACAAAACGAACCTCAAAGAGATCCAGATAGTTATCATAGAAATTTGCCTTCTGATGTAGCTGACCTGTAAACTGTGCAAACGTATAATCTGTCTTCACTCCGGAAATCTTGCTTGCATTGACAATCTCGCGTTTCAACAAAGGAGAGCTGCGATAGTAATAATCCGATGCACCCTCAGTAATCATCACCGGCAAAAACGACTTTCCTGTAATAGCCGAGGTATCCATATACTGGAATATAAAACCGAAATCACGCTGCAATCTTTTATTCCTGAAATAGGGATTGATATTGGTTGCATCAAGCTCCATTCGTGTATATGTCTTACGGTGGTAATCATACTTATCAGGATTATTTCTCCTCTTATGTGCAGATATACTATCCAATACTGCAAAAGCCGGATTCACTCCGGGGCGCACCGTAACCGCATCCAATTCTGTAACTTTGGGCACAAGTTTCAAATCTACCTGATTGAATGCACCGGGCACCACCTTAACCTCTTGTCCCTCGTAACCAATACACGAAACCTTCATGAGCGAGGCCTCGCTCATGAAATCAAAAAAGTAACTCCCCTCGAAATCGGTTGTTACACCTATAGTTGTTCCGGGGAAGTAGATATTTACCAGTGGTATCGGTTCTCCGCTAAGCGAATCTGTGACCGTTCCACGCACTCTTGTCGTTGACTGAGCAGAGAGACCACTCACCAGCAACAAAAAAAATAACAATGTAATTAAAGTCCTCCTCCTAATATTAATTAGCTCTTTAATCACAATCATCTTATACTATACCCTCTTTCAATATATCATGTAAATGAATCATTCCACAATAGTTATTATCAGAATCAGTAACAACAAGTTGTGTTATACTATTCTGCTCCATTATCTTGAATGCACTGTAGGCCAATTCATCTTCCGAAATACACTTCGGCGATCTGGTCATAATATCACCTGCTTTCAGAGTCTCTATATCACTATGTTTCTCTAACATACGTCGCAAATCACCATCAGTTACAATGCCCAGCAGGCCATTATCCGGTGCTATTACTGCAACCGCTCCCAATCTGCCTGCTGACATAGCCACAATGACCTTGCGCAACATATCTTCCGGTGCAACTGCAGGTCTGTTCTCCTTATCATATATATCAGAGACATGGGTACACAAACGCTTTCCCAATGAGCCTCCCGGATGATACTTTGCAAAGTCGTTACTTGAAAACTGACGACACTCTAACAGCGAGATTGCCAATGCATCGCACATAACCAGCTGCGCCGTTGTTGAGTTGGTAGGAGCCAGATTATTTGGATCTGCCTCACGCTCTATATGGGACTGTAAAATATAGGCGGCACTCTTTGCAAGGTAAGAGTCTCGGTTACTCACCATAGCCACTATATTCTCGTTTCCAAGATTCTTTATTAAAGGTATTAAAGATTTTATCTCGGGAGTATTTCCACTATTAGAGATACATATCACTATATCATTCGGACGAATCATACCCAGATCACCATGAACGGCATCGGCTGCATGCATAAAAATAGCCGGAGTTCCGGTAGAGTTTAGGGTTGCTACCAATTTTTGGGCGATAATAGCACTCTTCCCCACTCCAGAGACAACTACACGTCCCTCCGAACCCAATATTAACTCCACTACATTAACAAAATCTTCATCTATGTAGTTAACCAGATTCGCAACCGTGTCAGCCTCCATCTTCACTACACGCGCAGCAACTTGCTTAATATCAACCATATTTGCTATATTTACATTTACAACGGAATCATTAATTTACGATTCACGACAAAATTACACTTTTTTTTACTCGAGTATATGAAAAATTTTGAAATAAAATATAATTTTGCATAAAGAGATGATTTGAACTCAAAGAGAAACTTATGGCAACAACCGATTTATCAAAGATTGATCTTCATGCCAAACTCAAAGAGTTGTTTGGATTTGATCAATTTAAAGGCAACCAGGAGGCTATCATTAGAAACGTGCTGGCCGGTAATAATACATTTGTGCTCATGCCGACCGGCGGAGGAAAATCACTATGTTACCAATTGCCTGCGCTACTGTTGGAGGGTACTGCCATAGTTATCTCTCCGCTTATTGCCCTTATGAAGAATCAGGTTGATGCTATGCGCTCATTCTCGACAGAGGAGGGCATTGCTCATTTTATGAACTCCTCTTTGACCAAAAGCGAGATTCAACAGGTAAAGGAGGATGTTCTGGCAGGCAAAACCAAGCTTCTCTATGTCGCTCCCGAATCACTGACCAAGGATACCAATGTAGAGTTTCTACAAAAGGTAAAAGTATCCTTCTTTGCTGTTGACGAAGCGCACTGTATATCAGAATGGGGACACGATTTCCGCACAGAATACAGAAGGATTCGCCCAATTGTGGAAGAGATAGGCAAGGCGCCAATAATCGCACTTACAGCGACAGCGACGCCAAAAGTTCAGAATGACATTCAAAAGAATCTGGAGATGCTTGATGCTCAGGTATTCAAATCATCATTCAATCGCCCCAACCTCTATTACGAGGTACGTCCAAAGGTTGACCAGCAGAAGGATATGATTAAGTTCATAAAGAACCACGAGGGTAAATCCGGAATCATATATTGCTTAAGCCGTAAAACAGTTGAGGAGCTTGCCGAGATTCTAAGAATGAACGGGATCAAAGCCGAAGCATATCATGCCGGAATGGACGCAGCATCAAGAAGCGCAACACAGGACCACTTCCTGATGGAGGAGATAGATGTAATTGTTGCGACAATTGCATTTGGTATGGGAATCGACAAACCGGATGTAAGGTATGTGATTCACTATGAAATCCCTAAGAGCCTGGAGGGGTATTATCAGGAGACCGGTCGTGCCGGGCGAGATGGTGGCGAAGGAATCTGTATCGCATATTATAGCTACAAAGATATTCAGAAGTTAGAAAAATTTATGCAGGGTAAGCCTGTTGCAGAACAGGAGGTTGGCAAATTACTGCTCCACGAGACTGTTTCATACGCCGAGAGCAGCATGTGCCGCAGAAAAGTTCTGCTACACTATTTTGGAGAGAATTATATGGAAGAAAATTGCGGGTGTTGTGACAATTGCCTCTACCCCAAGAAGGAGTTTGAAGGCAAAGAGTATGTGGTGGATGCATTACAACTTATAAAGGATGTTGGCGAAAAGTTCAAAGTAGAACATTTGGTTAACGTTCTGAGAGGAGAGATGGACTCTCACATAAAATCGTACGAACACGATCAACTTGAGCTTTATGGAGTTGGCTCGGACAAGAGTAAACAGTTCTGGAATATGGTTTACAGAAGGGCCTCGATTGCCGGATACACTGAAAAGGATATAGAGCAGTATGGCATTATCAAATTGACCAAGGAGGGCGAGGCTTTCATAAAGAAGCCTACCGACTTTATGCTGATGGATGACCACGATTACGAAGATGAAGTAGAGGATAAACTGCAAGAACAAAAGGGAGGAGTATCTGCTCTTGATGACACTCTTTTCTCAATTCTGAAAGATTTGAGAAAGAAGATTGCAAAGGACAATAATCTGCCACCATACGTAATATTCCAGGATCCATCACTTGAGGATATGTGTACCAACTACCCTATTACTATTGAGGAGTTAGCAAATATTCAAGGAGTTGGGAAAGGAAAAGCTGAGAAATATGGCAAGGAGTTTGCCGATGTAATCAGAAAGTATGTTGAGGATAATGAGATCGAACGTGCTCAGGATCTGATATTTAAAACAATTGCGAATAAATCGAAATATAAGGTAGCAATTATTCAGTGCATTGACAGAAAGATTGATCTAGAAGATATTGCAAGTCAGCAGAATCTTGATTTTGAGGAGTTAATCAAGGAGATGGAGGCGATTGTATTCTCAGGAACAAAACTTGATATTGACTACTACATGAATCTGCTTCTTGACAAAGACCAGCAAGAGGAGATTATGGAATATTTCCGCGACTCTGATACCGACAACATTGCTGAGGCATATGACGAGTTCGACGGTGACTACACCGAAGAGGAGTTACGTCTGATGAGATTACAGTTCCATTGTAAACACGGACATTAGTGATAAGTAGTTTCAATTAACCATAAAAACTGGGGGTGTCTAACAAACTTGTCGGACACCCCCATCTATTTTCACCTTAACAGATCAATTCTGCTCTGATTTTAAGCGTAACATTCTGTCTACAGCACGCTCAAAAGGGACTTTGTCATTCAACATATATCTATACGTCACATAGATACGAACCTGAGCTGCTCCTATATAATCCATAAGATGTACCATCGGAGGATTAAAATCTCCCATCCAGTTCAACTCCAAATATTTATAATGACTCTTCTGAACCACAATATTATCGTAGAACTGTTTGATCAAGGCTGCCTCAACTCCCTTATTCTGGAACTCCGGAACAATTCCGAAAAGTTGTCCAAGTGCAATATCTATCTTATTGAATTTCAAGGAATAGAAAAGCCTTATCGCACCTACAAAATCTATCTTTCCATGCAACTTCTTAAAGACCTGATTCATCTCCGGGAACATCAGGAAGAAACCAATTGGCTCATCCTGATAATATGCAAAATAGATAAGATTCTTATCAATGACAGGTTTAAGACTCTTATATAAAGCCATAATTTCTGCTCTGTCTGCCCCCTTTACACCATGCACCTCCATATTCCAGGCCTTATTATAAACGGTTAGGATAGTCTCAATAGCACGCTCTTCTCCTACCTGGGCAAATGTCAAAACCTTATAGTTCTTATCTCTCAGAATTCTGTCAGCCTTCCATATTACCACCTTATTCAGACTCTCAGGAACAAGCTTGGTTCTGCACCCATACTGATTATAGTAATTCTTAAAACCATAGTCCTCAAAGAACTTGATATAGTACTCATGTGTATATGGCATTCCATATACCGGCGTCTCCTCGAATCCCTTATTAAGAAGTCCCCACCACATCATTCGTTCTCCAAAGTTTACCGGGCCTTCCATACAATCCATATCGCGGGCAACCAACCAATCTTTGGCACAATCAATCAAGGTTTTGGCAGCATCAGCATCATTGATACACTCAAAGAATCCCATTTGTCCCACCTTATAACCATCTACATTGTATGAAGTAGGATTAATAAAGGCTGCAACACGTCCTACGCACTTGTCATTATCGTCAACCATAATCCAGCGACACAACTCACCACCTGCCTTGTACAAAGGATTCTTGTCCTCATCAAACACCGATTGCATATCTCCACGCAAAGGGTGTACCCAATATCTGTTACCTTTATACAACTCTACCGGCAACTCGTAGAAAGATTTCTCTGTAGTGCTATCAGTAACCTCGATTACTCTATACTTTCCCATAAATTATCGCAATACCTCGGTCAATAGATGAATCTCCACTACCGGGCTGATTCTCTCATACAAAATATTATAAACAGCATTAACGATTGGCAAATCCAATTTGTGCTGTTCGCAAACCTCTTTAATTCCTTTAACTGCATAATATCCCTCTGCAATCATCAGCATCTCCATCTGCGCAGACTTCACAGAATACCCTTTACCAATCATAGTTCCGAAAGTTCTGTTACGACTAAACTGCGAGTAGCATGTTACCAACAAATCTCCCAGATATACCGAAGCCTTGATCTCACGTTTATGAGGCATTACTGCCTCCATAAAACGCTCCATCTCCTGAATGGCATTAGATACCAACACAGCCTGAAAATTATCTCCGTAACGCAAACCATGGCATATACCTGCAGCAATAGCATAAATATTCTTCATTATTGCAGCATACTCAACGCCAAACACATCATCAGTGATTGTGGTGCGCACATAGGCATTCTCAAATAGTTGTGCAGCCTTACGGGCAATCTTTGGCGTTGGCGATGCAAATGTCAAAAATGACAATCTCTCTGATGCCACCTCTTCTGCATGGCAGGGACCCGATAGAGCAACCATATGATCCAATGGCACATTGAAAGTATTCGCCAAATAGTCCACAACTGTCTCATTATCGTCCGACACCAGCCCCTTAATAGCCGAAATGATAACCTTGTTTTGCAGTGATACCGTTACCTTTGACAATACATTACGCATAAAGGCACTTGGCACACATAAAACAACTACATCGGCTTTTTTTACAATAGCATTGATATCATCGGAGAAACTTATCCTCTCAACATCGAAATCTACAGAACACAAATATCGGGGATTGTGTCTTAACTTCTTGAAAGCTTTAATAGAATCGATATTACGCATAAACCAGCTAAGATGAGGATGATTATCCATCAAAATCTTAGCAATAGCGGTTGCCCAACTTCCTCCACCGATAAGCGCTATTCGCGGATTATCAGGGATATCAACCATATATTGTACAGAATTTTGTTTCATTATTCAGCAATCCAAAGTTTCACTTCTTCGGGTTTCGGAGCCTGCAAACCAAGCTTCTCTTTTTTATTAATTGCACACAAATCCTGGTGCAACTTATTTGTATTCTCAACACCCTTTAGTGCAGCTACAGTTGTGTAACCTGCTTTCTTTACAACCGGAACCCACTCCGCAGGAACACCAACCTCCACAAATTTATCATCTGAATCAATAACCGGACGTTTCTCAGGCTTCATTTGTGGGAAAAGAAGCACATCCTGAATAGATACATTGTTTGTCAACAACATACATAAACGGTCAATTCCAATTCCCATACCACTGGTAGGAGGCATACCATACTCCAATGCTCGAACAAAATCATAATCGATATACATCGCCTCGTCATCTCCTCGCTCAAGAAGCTTCATCTGCTGCTGGAAACGGTCAAGCTGATCAATTGGATCATTCAACTCTGAATATGCATTAGCCAACTCCTTACCATTGACAAACAACTCAAAACGCTCTGTCAAATCAGGATTGGTTCTGTGTTTTTTAGTCAACGGAGACATCTCCTTTGGATAGTCATAAATGAATGTTGGCTGAATATATGATGACTCACAGGTTTCGCCAAAAATCTCATCTATCAATTTTCCCTTACCCATTGTGTCATCAACCTGTATTCCCAGTTTCTTGCATGCCTCAACAAGGTCGGCCTCGCTCATTGTCTCGATATCATATCCGGTATGCTCCTTGATTGCATCTGCCATTCTCACACGACGGAAAGGACGCTTGAATGAAATCTGCTGATCTCCGACAGTCACCTCGGTTGTTCCGTTTACCGCCATACATGCACGCTCTATCATCTCCTCGGTGAAATTCATCATCCAGTTATAATCCTTATATGAGACGTAAATCTCCATGCAGGTAAACTCAGGGTTGTGAGTTCTGTCCATTCCCTCATTTCTAAAGTTACGCGAGAACTCGTACACGCCATCGAAACCTCCAACAATCAAACGTTTCAGATACAACTCATTGGCAATTCTCAGATACAACGGAATATCAAGAGCATTATGATGGGTAATAAAAGGACGGGCAGATGCACCTCCCGGTATTGCCTGAAGTACCGGAGTTTCAACCTCAAGATAACCCTGCTCATTAAAGAAATTACGAATAGAGTTAATCATCTGAGTACGCTTACGGAATGTCTCCTTAACACCAGGATTTACAATCAAATCCAGATATCTCTGACGATAACGCTGTTCAGGATCGGTAAAGGCATCAAACAGTTTGCCATCCTTCTCCTTCACAATAGGCAGTGGGCGCAAAGATTTGGACAACATTGTAATCTTCTTTGCATGCACTGAGATCTCACCAGTCTGAGTTCTGAATACAAATCCCTCAATTCCCACAATATCACCTATATCCATCAACTTCTTGAACACAACATTGTACTCTGTTGAGTTCTCGTCGGTAGATACATCATCACGACTCACATATATCTGAATTCGTCCAGTTGAATCCTGAAGCTCAAAGAATGAGGCCTTACCCATAATTCTGCGGCTCATCATTCTACCGGCAACAACCACGTCGAATGACTCTTCACCATTTTGAGTAAATCTCTCTTTTATCTCAGCAGCCTTTCCATTAACCGGAAACTCAGCAGCCGGATAAGCCTCTATTCCCAACTTTTCAAACTCCTTTAAAGCTCCTCTGCGGATTACCTCCTGCTCACTCAATTCTAATAGACTCATATTTACAATTTCTCTTAATATTCAAACATTTAGCTCAAAAAGCGAACTATTAACGGACAAAGATAAATATTTTCTCCTATTTATCCTTTGAAATTCGATGAATTTTGTGCATTTTTGTCCCAAATTTAAAAAATATAAATAAATAAAATAATGAACAAGCGTTGGGTTGTTAACGCAACCCCCGACGAGAAAAAAGTATCAGAATTATCGAGTAGGTTAAATTGTAATCCCGTGGTGGCTAATTTGCTCATCCAGCGGGGAATAGAGAATTATGAGGAGGCTTTAGATTTCTTTAATCCGAAGTTGGAGCAGTTGCATAATCCATTCCTGATGAAGGATATGGATGCTGCCGTTGAGAGGCTGGATCATGCTATTGCACGCGGAGAAAGAATTCTGGTATTTGGCGATTACGATGTAGATGGATGCTCGGCAGTGGCCGTGCTGTACAAATATCTGCAGCGTTTTTGTCAACGTGGATTGGTGGACTATTATGTCCCGGATCGATACGATGAGGGGTATGGCGTTTCACGAAAAGGAATAGACTATGCTGCTGATACCGGCATCAGTCTGTTAATCATCACCGATTGCGGCATCAAGGATGTCGACAAGGTGGAGTATGCCAAATCGAAAGGCATAGATATTATCATTTGCGATCATCACACTCCGGGCGAGGAGATTCCTGCTGCTGTAGCTGTTCTGGATCCACAACGTGATGACTGCAACTATCCATACAAATGGCTTAGCGGCTGTGGTGTTGCGTTTAAGTTAGTACAGGCATACGGCATTAAGAAGGGACGTCCTGACAACGAGGTGTATGATTTGTTGGACTTGCTTTGCGTTAGCATAGCGAGTGATATTGTTCCAATTACGGGCGAAAACAGAATCCTCGCCTATTACGGATTAAAACAATTGAATTCAAACCCATCACTGGGACTGAAGACCATTATTGATACTCTTAAGATTGACAAAGATATCTCTATTAATGATATTGTCTTTAAGATTGGGCCAAGAATCAACGCTGCCGGCCGTGTAGAGTCCGGCCAAAGAGCTGTAGATTTGCTTGTAGCGGAAAATCGTGAAAAGGCCGAAAAGATTGCCCGCACAATCAACAACTACAATGACGAGCGCAAAAAGCTTGACCACGACATCACCGAAGAGGCTATCACAAAGATTAAGAGCGAGGTAGCTGCCGAGTCAAAAAAGACAACAGTACTCTATAATCCAGAGTGGCACAAAGGAGTTGTGGGTATTGTAGCATCACGATTGACCGAGTCATTCTACCGTCCAACAATTATTCTGACAAACTCAAATGGATTTGCGACAGGTTCTGCCCGTTCAGTTGAGGGGTTCGACCTGTATAATGCTATTTCACAATGCAGTGAGTTTCTGGAGAACTACGGAGGCCACAAATATGCGGCAGGTTTGACCATGAAACCTGAAAACATTGAAAAATTCAAGGAGAAGTTTGAGAGAATTGTTGCCGAGACTATTGACGAAGAGATGTTGCGTCCCCAGATCAATATTGATGCAAAATTGAATCTTGAGGATATTACTCCGGAGTTTTATGAGATGCTGGAGCGGTTTGCACCATTTGGTCCAAACAATACTATCCCAATCTTCGAGACCGATGGTGTACAGGACTACTTCGGAAAATCGCAGATAGTAGGAAAAAATATCGAGCATCAGCATCTGAAACTAACCGTTGTTGGCAATATAGAGACCCGTTCCGGAGCGAACAACGAACGTAGCGGAATAGCATTTGGAATGGGACGCTTGTACGCAAAAATTTCAAAAGGCAAACAGTTTGACATTTGCTACTCTCTGCAAGAGAATCTCTTTATGGGAAGAAATGATATTCAGATGATTATCCGCGATATTCGTTTCCCGGACGAGGAGTTATGATAGCAAATAACAGTGTCTATGGAGAGTAGTGCATCGAAGATATTGGAGAGGGCGATAGACGAGTTTGCCCTCTTACCAGGAGTAGGCAGAAGAACCGCCCTAAAGTATGCTTTAAGCATAATCAAAAGGGGCGATTCTGATGTTACCCGTTTTATCAATGCCGTTTCAGCCCTGAAGAGCGATCTGCACTCGTGTCGTGTGTGCCACAATATATGCGATGGAGATATATGCGAAATCTGCTCTAACAATCGCCGTGATAAATCAACAATATGCGTGGTTGAAAACATAAAGGATATTCTGGCGATTGAACGAACCGGACAATACAGAGGCGTTTACCATGTACTCGGAGGGTTGCTCTCACCTATTGATGCTATAGGGCCGAATGATCTGAATATCGTAACTCTTCTGGCAAGAGTCCATAATGAAGATATCAAAGAGATTATATTTGCCCTTAGTGCAACAGTCGAAGGAGACTCGACAGCATTCTATATCAGCAAAAAGATTGGAACTAATCAGAATATAAAACTGAGTGTGATTGCCAAAGGCATTGCTGTTGGAAATGACTTGGACTATACAGACGAATTGACCCTTGGAAAATCCATTCTTAACAGAACTCAATTCAGATAGCTCATATTATAGGGAGAGATAGATATCGTTTAGAAATGAGGCAAAGAGTTTCATTACATCTGAACCACTGCATACAAAACCGTTTGCCATAATTGTAAAGACATATCTCTTGCCGCTTCTGGCTTTTATATATCCCGCCAAACTTCTCACTCCGGACATAGAGCCACTCTTGGCAACAATATTTCCATTAAGGTATGGGTACTCTTTTGTGAAATTCTTTAATGTACCTGTACCACCCGATATCGCCAGCGACTTCTCGTAAGTTCCATTCCATCGTCCCTTACCCCATAACAAAAGTTCTGTGAATACAGT
The DNA here is from genome assembly GCA_017936285.1 of Marinifilaceae bacterium. Lineage (GTDB taxonomy): Bacteria > Bacteroidota > Bacteroidia > Bacteroidales > Marinifilaceae > RGIG9079. The sequence continues at coordinate 34,263 of JAGBFU010000076.1, forward strand.
TGCAGGGACTCTGTTCATAGGGGCCAATCCGCATGCATCCTTAAGCACTACTCCTCGCCCATCCGAAACTATACCCGACAGCCAATCAACAATTTTTTCATTGTAACATTCGCCTCCATCAATCTTATTGGCAGCTATCCTTGCCAAGGCCTCAACATACAGATTTACACTGCGTTTATTTGCAACACTCACTATCTCGGCAAAGGAGGGGGAGTTATATGAAATTAACAAAACCTCTCCCCTTTCATTAGGTTTATTGACACTTTCTGCAACAGGAGAGATATATCTGTAAAACTCCGATTTAAAATACTCTTCGGGAAATCCCATTGAGCTATTTACCGAATAAGAGCTTAGATTTGCATCCATAACGCCACGAATTTCCCGATAACCGGTAGCTCCTCCGTATATCCAGATATCACTCTTTGCACCAGGAACAACTTTAATCAGATTGTTGTAATAAAAATTCATTGCTGTCGGGGTCTCTGATAGAAAATAGGCCTTCTCACTATCACTGCGAAGAGTAATCCTACAACTGTTATCACTCCAATTGAAGGGCATTGAGTTGGCTCCATAGTAGTTTGCAATATCCTCGGACAACCATGTTCCGTTATACCTTCCATCACATGGTAGCATGGGAATAAATTCGACATCCGAAACTCCCTTTATGCCGTGACTATTTAATAGGGAAACTATACTCCTTAGAAATTTTCGCTCAGGAAAATATTTTGAGTCCAGAGTAGGATCGCCATAAGAGTATATCTTAAGAGGACCGTTAAGAAATCCCTTCTCAATATTGCCCATTGTATAGACCTCGGTCTGCACCCTATATTGTGGACCACACACCTCCAATGCGAATGCTGTTGATATAAGTTTTGTTAACGAGGCCGGGATTAATGCAGTATGCGAATTATGCTCCACAATCGGCTCTCCGCTATCTGCACAACGAATATCAACGCCTATTGTAGCCCATTGCAATAGCGTATCAGACAAGAACTTATGTAATGCTTCTGCAGGTTGTGCATTAAGAACGCCTGACAAAAGTATCGCAATAAATATCAACAGAATTCTGCGCATAGGGAGACTAAATCTCTAATGTTTGCAAAGTTTTTTCAACCTCTTCACTTGTCTCTTTAAGCTTACTCTTACAGAATTTAATTAACTCTGCCACCCGCTTAACTGATACCGATAATTGGTCTATATCCAGCTTATCTCCCTCAAGATTGGAAACAATCTGCTCTATCTCGGCAAGTGCCTCCTTATAAGTCAACTCATTCTCCATACTATCAATTTACAACTGTTTCAACATTACCATCCGCAAATCTCATCGTAACTTTATCTCCACTATTCAGCTCATTGGCACTTCTGACAGCCTTACCATTACGAAGAGCAATTGAATAGCCTCGCTCCAATACCCTGACAGGATCAGAATATCTGACCACAATCTCACTCTTATCCAAACGATTTGAGCTTTTTATAAGCATCTGCGATACAGCCGCTTTCATACGTAAAGCAGACACCTTTAACCGCTCGTTTCTCCTCTCTACAGTCGATACCACATTCGAGAGCGCCTTTTGGCGACATATATTTATGAGCGAGGCCTCGTCTGCCAACCGTTGCTTGACCAATACAGCGAAACGATTAGCAACTCTCTCATTACAAAGTTGTTCCTCTGCAACCCTCGTAACTACAGCACGTTTCACCCGCTCTGCCAACTCTCTGCAGATGGTCTCACACTCCAGAAAAGCCTCAATAAACAGATCTGCCGCAGCTGTGGGAGTTTTGACTCGGGTATGTGCTACATAATCTATCACCGTAATATCACGTTCATGCCCTATCCCGGCAATCACTGGCAAAGGGAACTGCGCCACACAACTTGCCAGTTCATATGAATCGAAGCACCCTAAATCGGTCTGCGAGCCACCACCACGAATGATTACCACCACATCAAAATTCTCACTCTCTGATGCAATCAAATCGAAAGCCTGAATCACACTCTCCTCTGCACTATCTCCCTGCATTATGGCAGGAAAGAGTTTAAGGTAATAGTGATATCCATAGTTATTTTCGGAGAGGTGAGTCTTAAAATCCCCCCAACCGGCTGCCGTCTGTGATGATATAACAGCAATACGTTTAGGAAAGAGCGGGAACTCCAACATTCGGTTCATCTCTATAACTCCGTCACGCTTCAGATGCTCCAGAATCTCACGGCGTTTACGTTCAATATCACCTATCGTGAACGAGGGCTCAATATTTTTGATATTCAACGAGTAGCCGTAAAGTTCATGAAACACAGGCTCTACCAAAAGCATAACCCTCATTCCACGTTCCAGATTTCTGCCGGTAACTCGGGAAAAATAGGAGGCTATCGCCCGATATGTAGAACTCCATATTGTTGCTCGTGCAACCGCTACAGGCTGATCGCTGTTTTCGCCCTTGTCTGCCAACTGCAGATAGCAGTGTCCGGAACGATTCAAATTTATCTCAGCTATCTCGGCAGTAATCCAGATAGCGGGAATTGCACCGCTCAAAAGAGCCTTGACCCGGCAATTTAACTCATATAACGTAATTGCACTCTCCATACAACTCTACTCCATCTTATTCAGGGAGTCGATATAATCAAGTAACTCTGCTCTGCCTATCCCCTTCTCTGATGATGTCAGAAAACATGGAGGCATACTCTCCCACTCCTGAAGCATCTCCTTACTATACGCATCAATACAGTTACGTCTTTGAGTAGCATTAAGTTTGTCTGCCTTGGTAAAGACCATTGCAAATGGGATCTGCGACTCTCCCAGCCAGCGCATAAAATCCAGATCTATTGCCTGCGGTTTCAAACGGCTATCCACCAACACAAAAAGACAGACCAAATTGTCTCTTTTCAAGACATAATCACTTATCATCTTGCCAAAATCGCGACGCAATCCCTTGGATGTTGCAGCATATCCATATCCTGGCAAATCTACAAGAAACCACTCATCATTTACCAAAAAGTGATTTATCAACTGAGTCTTTCCAGGCTTGGCGGCAGTCTTTGCCAAATTCTTACGACGAGTAAGCATATTTATGAGCGAAGACTTGCCCACATTTGAACGTCCGATAAAGGCATACTCCTTGCGATCCTCACGAGGACACTTCGCCAAAGAGCTATTGCTCATCACAAACTCGGCCTTTGTAATCTCCATACTATATCCTATTTACCTCGTTTACCACCTTTACTATTTCGCTTTGCACCCTCAGCCTGAGCTCTTCTATATCGATTCTGGGCGGTATTGTTCTTGCCACGCTTACCTCTGTTACCGCCACCATCTCCATCTCTTCGGCCTCGTTTATCTCCACGATTACGCTCTGAACGTCCCTCTCCTCCATCGCGACGCTCCCTGCTCCACTTATCTTTCTTTACTTTAGGAGTTGATGTAGGCTCCTCATCCAGCTCACGCACCTTTATAATGATATCCTCAAACTGAATTCCCTCAAAGAAACGTGGGAAGTTCTTAACTCCGGTAACATCAATCTCAAACTTAGTCTCATCATTACCCATTCTGATGCCACCTATATCCATTCCTCTGCGTGGTGCACAATAATTGATTATCTCCATCAAGCTTCTGGGCGAGAACCCATCGTTTCTGCCGGCATTGATTGAGAACACCTTATATCCGGAACGATCTTTTGAGTCGCTCTTAGGCTTTGGAGCATCCATTATATTAAGATCCTTGGCATCGCGGTACTTCTTCAACAATTTACCAAACTCATATGCAAACACCTTACGAATAAGCATCTCCTTATCCATCTCGGCAAACTTGGCAAAAAGCTCCTCAGAGAACTTATCCACATCCGCTTTAGGCTCTACTGTCACCACCTTATCGGCATAGTAGTGCAACTGCGCACGCCCTACATCCTCTCCACTAGGCACCTTACAGAAGGTAAATGGGCGACGAAGCATCTTCTCCAAACGACGAATCTTTCCACTCTCACGCGCATTGATAATCGAAACAGAGATTCCCTCCTTACCGGCACGACCGGTTCTACCGCTACGATGAGTATAACTCTCTATATCATCGGGCAGATTATAGTTTATGACATGGGTCAGATTATCAACATCCAGACCACGCGCAGCCACATCGGTAGCCACAAGCACCTTAAGCAACTTTGCACGGAAACGAGCCATTACGTCGTCGCGTTGAGCCTGGCTTAAATCTCCGTGCAGAGCATCGCAATCCACTCCGTCCTTCTGCAACTTCTTTACTATATCGCGTGCATCATTCTTTGTACGCGTAAAGATAATTGCATACATATCAGGCTCGCAATCGACTACTCTGCGCAAAGTCTCATAACAATCCTTTGCCATCACCTGATAGTATATATGGCTGACAGTATCTGCCCCCTGATTTCTCTTTCCGGTTGTAATCTCCTGAGGATTTTTCAGATAGTTCTTTGCAATACGCTCCACCTCCACCGGCATTGTTGCAGAAAAGAGGAAAGTATTACGCTCTTTCGGAGTCTCATCAAGAATAAAGTTGAGATCCTCCTGAAAGCCCATATTCAGCATCTCATCTGCCTCGTCAAGGACTACCCAGCGAACACTATCGATATTCACTGCCTCACGACGAATCAAATCGCACAAACGTCCCGGAGTTGCAACAAGGATATGTACACCTTTCTCCAGTGTTGTAATCTGCTTACGGATATCTGTTCCGCCATAAACTGCGGTAACCTTTACCTGAGGCAAATATTTAGAGTACTTTGTCAAATCATTACATATCTGCACACATAGTTCACGAGTCGGGCTAAGTATCAAAGCCTGAATCCTCTTATCATCAAAATCAAGACTCTGTAATAGTGGCAAACCAAAGGCAGCAGTCTTTCCGGTTCCAGTCTGTGCAAGTGCAACCAAATCCTCACAACCCGACAAAACAACCGGTATAACCCTCTCCTGAATAGGAGTCGGGGTTTCGAAACCTAACTCCTCAATGCCATGTAAAATAGGCTCTGACAATCCCAACTCTTTAAATCTCTCCATATTATCTATTTTACTCTCCATGTGTTACCCTCACTATCATATGTTTTCGTTCATAGGCCGGCATATCTATCAAAAGCATTGCATCGGTATCCGACATATCCGGTTTCAACTCTGCATAGTTCAATTGCACATTTATAGGTGTATCATCCGGATCTGAAATCTCAAACTTTGGATATCCAGTAGCAATAACAGTAATTGAAAGGGCCTTACCCAATGACATATCGCGTCCAACGCCCCAAATAACCGATGCCTTATTGCCGACACGCTTTAGAATATACTTCGTTATTGTTCTCAATTCATCGGTTCTGACCTCATCCTCGCCCGATGTTATATTAAACAGAATATCCTTTGCTCCAAGGATATTATCACTCAGAAGCGGGCTCTCCAATGCCTCCTTGATTACCCTGATTGCACGATCCTCTCCCTCGGCCCTGGCAGCACCCATAATAGCCACTCCGCTATTCTCCATAACAGTCTTTACATCGGCAAAATCGACATTAATATAGCCTGATAATGTAATTATCTCTGCAATACCTTTAGCCGCCGTCAGCAACACCTCATTGGCCTGTGAATAGGCATAGGATAGCGATGAACTCCTATGAATCAAATTTATCCTCTCGTTTTCAATGATTATCAAACAATCAACCACTTTGCCCATCGCCTCAGCACCAGACTTGGCGTTCTCCATACGTATCGGGCCCTCAAACTTTGCAGGCATTGTAACTACCGCTACAACAAGCAGGCCCATAGACTTGGCTATCGAAGCAACAATAGGGGCAGCACCCGTTCCGGTTCCTCCTCCCATTGCAGCTGTGATAAATACCATCTTTGTATCACCTCCAAGCATTCTTTTAATCTGCTCACTGCTCTCCTCCGCTGACTGACGACCTATATCGGGAATGTTTCCAGAACCATAACCATCGGTACACTCCTCACCTATCTGGAAATACTCAATCCCGTAATTGTCTTTACCTATAACCTGCTTATCGGTATCACATATCACAAAATCGACATCTACAATACCCTTCTGGGCCATATAGCGGACTGCATTACCTCCGCCACCACCAACTCCAATAACCTTAATAATATTGGGACGATCCTCGCAAACATCAAAATTTATCATAGCACTACTCCTCATCCAAATTAAAATCCTCGCCCTTCTCTACCTGGAACTTACTTAAAAACCAATTATCGGCATCAATTCCTGCTCGCTTATCCTCAGGAAACTCCTCATTGACATCTATATTGTCATCATTAGAATTGTCCTTTTTGTTCGCAGAGTTTTCCTCTGCCATTCGCTCTTTTTCAATTCTCTCCCTCTCCTTGCGCTCCTGCTCCATACGCTCCTGCTCAAGGCGTTCACGACGCTCCTTAGCCTCGCGCTGTAGCCTTGCCCTATTCTCTATCTCTGCACTATTTTCAATATGCAACTCCAGGTCATGTTGTTTTGGGACTACAGCAAAATCGGGCTCAACCTTCATTACACGAGGTTTCTCTTTTACACTCGCCACTCTCACCTCGCGCAAAGCATTTTTATTAAATCCGGTTGCAACCACCGATACCTTAAGAGCATCTCCCAACTCATCACTCTTTCCTGCACCCCAAATTATATTGGTCAAGCGTCCCACTTTGCTCAACACATAATCGGTAATAATTCCGGTCTCCTCAATCAAAACCTCCTTCTCGCCATATTGGATATGTATAAGGACATAGGCAGCTCCGGTAATATCCTGATCCCGAAGCAACGGTGAGTAAAGAGCCTTCTCTACAGCCATCTCTGCGCGATTATCCCCCTCGGCCACTCCACAACCAATCAGAGCCACTCCACGATTACGCATCACAGTACAGACATCCCTAAGATCCACATTGATATATCCCGGCATTGTAATCACATCCGCAATACTCTTTGCAGCCATTGCAAGAACGTCATCGGCCATTGCAAAAGCTTCAGAAAGGGGCAGCGAATTATTCTCGTCCAGCAAACGATCGTTAACAATAATCGAAATGGTATCTACATACTCTTCAAGTTCGTCAACTCCGGCCATCGCCTGTTTCATCTTCTTCTCTCCCTCGAACTCAAATGGAATTGAGACAATGCCTATAGTCAGAATTCCTAAATCATGAGCGATTTTTGCAATTTGCGGGGCAGCTCCCGTTCCGGTACCACCTCCCATTCCGGCGGTAATAAAGAGAACTTTGGTATTGGTACTATCAAGGAAATTGCGAATCTCATCAATACTCTCAATTGCAGCATCCTTACCTCTCTCCGGACGACAACCTGCACCAAGTCCCTCGGTAACCTGCTTGCCTATCTGTATTCTGTTTTTAATCGGACTTACCCTTAATGCCTGTATGTCCGTATTACAGACAATAAACTCTACGCCCGAGATACCAATCCTTGACATATAGTTGACAGCATTTGAACCACCGCCACCAACACCTATGACCTTTATAATTTGAGATGGAGCAAAAACATCATCCTCTCTCTCATTTATTTCTATATTGTAATAACCATTATCGCTCATAACCGAACCTCCTTATTTCCTCCTTGAAAAGATACTCCAGAAACCTCCGCTGCTCTTTAACTCACCATCTTCGGTCTCTGCTCCTGCTGCACCGATAGCCAAAGCAAACTCCTTAACGCCAAGTACACTATCCAACCTCGCCTCAATACCATCATACGCCAGATGGGGGACCTCCATTCTTGACAACAGTTTGAATAGCAGATCACTATTCTTCAGATTATTGCCACCTCCAACAAGGATTGCCTCTACCCCCTGTTCACACCCCTTCTGTTGCAACTGATATATTACACCCTCGTATAACTCCTCCATTCTGCACTGAATCACTGTCATCAGACCATGAGTTTTACAATCGTTAATACCATCAGGCATTGGAACATGACTCTCTTTACATGCGTACAGAAGTGCCTCTCCACTCTGGTGTTTTAACTGTGTTGCCACATTTTGCGGTATATCATAAGCTGTTGCAATATCGCTATCAATCGAATTAGCGCCGACCTTGAAAAATGCTGAGTAAACCAACATTCCACCTCTATAATAGAAAAGACTCTCGCTCAATGCACCCAAATCCACGACTGCATATTCAGGCATCTTCACGGTCAAGCCTCCAAAAGCTTTGGCATATGCCCTCTCGGCAGGAACAAAAGATACAGAGTCAGCGCCAAGATTCTCAAAAATTTTTGCCCACCTGTCCAGAATACTATTTTTTGCAATATAAACGGCCCATTTCAACTCAATCTGTGAAGAATCCTGTATAGAATATAGGAAATTTTGTTCCTCTCCATCCACATTTAACCCGGATGGTATCATATCAATCAACTCATAACCATTGCCCAAAAGAACCTCTTTTTTACACTCTGCAGCAAGTTTTGACAGCAAATCAGAATCAATTGACTTGACTCTCTTATTCCATTTAACTATATGCTCACGTCTCTCAAGATGTCTCCATGGCAAAACAAACTGTATCTCAAATCCATCATCACACAAACCATGACTCACTCTCTTTACCAATGAAGCCAGCAGATCAGCAAGTAACTCTTCGCTAACTATCTTTCCATCGGAATAACCGATAGTCGGAGCCATCTCCACGTCATTAATCCTAACTTCTCCATTACTATTAACAGAGGCACACGCAACAACTGTGGTTCGACTGCCTATCTCTATTGATACCTTTGTCTCCATAACTATTTCTTTACTCCAATCACCTGATTCCTAAACTTCAAATTAATCTCCTTATATAAATCCCAGCCACGTTGCTCTGTCCCCTGTTCCAGATAGAGACGAAGATTCTCCATCTTTGTCTCCAGATCAGACAAATCACCTAAACGAACCTTAAAATCCGCAATTTTAGGAATCAGAATATACTCTCCACGACTATCCACATCAATCTGCTCAAACATTGCACTCCAGAAGTGATCATCATTAATAAAAAGTACCAACTCTCTAATCTCGCCCATAGCCATCTCTTTTGTTACCTTGCCGGTAACTACAATAGAACGGAATGGAGCAACACCACGAATTGTCATTACTCGTCCATACTCATCTATCGCATAGGGATTTCCACTGTTTGGCAACACACGGAACAGAGGATTATGCTGTTTCAGAGCTATGTACATCCTTCCATTCTGTGAAAAATAGACTCCAGCCTCCTTAACCTGATCAAGAGAGTGTAGAAATGTTACTATGGTATCTGTATCTATCACTGCAATCGGACTCCCTATCAACTCTCCAAACTCTCTTTTTATCATTTTTGAGATGGTTGCGGTATCTATCAGTGAGTTCATCTCCACCTCACTTACACGAACCTCCAATCCTGTACACACTACATTACCATGCTCCCTATCTGCAAAAAAGAGAGTCACCCCCAAATACAGGGTAAACAGTGTAACCAGAACTATAGCAATCCACCTCTTCATAAACAAACTACTTTCTATGCTTCATCCACTCTGTAATATGCGGAATCAACTGATCAATATTACCTGCGCCGACAGTCAAAAGAACCCCTCCATCAAAATCCTTAGCCAGATAATCCAATAGTTCATCCCTCTTTACAAGCACCTTTTCGGTAGTCAGACGCTCCATAATAATTTCCGATGTTACACCCTCTATTGGCTCCTCACGAGCAGGGTAAATCTCTGTCAAAATCACCTTATCTGCAAGCGACAATGTCTGGGCAAACTCAACATATAAATCCCGGGTACGTGTAAACAGATGTGGCTGGAATATAACTGTCAGCTTTTTATCACTCCACATTTCACGCGCAACACCTAAAGTTGCCTTTATCTCCTCGGGATGGTGCGCATAATCATCCACATATATTCCATTCTCACTATCGACATGGATATTGAAACGGCGCACAACGCCCTTAAAATCAGGCAGACACTCACGAATCTCATCAGGAGTCACACCACAACGCAATGCAATGGTAATGGCGATAACGGCATTCTCTACATTCATTCTGCCAGGAATTCCCAAACGCACTCCCTCTATAGTCACCTCTGGTGATACATAGTCAAACTCATACTTGGAATCCACTATACGCAGATTCTTTGCACAATAATCAGCATCGTTCTCAACACCATACCAACCATCAACCTTAGCACGTGATGCCGCCTCTCCCTGCAACTCCAAACCACTCTTCAGAAACAGAGCTCCACCATCCCTTCGTTGCGATGCGAATTGTGCAAATGCCTCAAGCATAGATTCCCGAGTACCATAAATATCCATATGGTCATTATCCATTGCCGTTATTGCCGCAATCCATGGCTCCAAATGGAGAAATGAGCGGTCATACTCATCAGCCTCTACCACAATATACTCAGATGAGCTGTTCAGTACCAGATTACTATTGTAATTTCGGGCGATGCCTCCCAAAAATGCACTACAACCTACGTGTGAACTCTGCAGTATATAGGTCAAAATGGTAGTAGTTGTTGTCTTCCCATGTGTTCCTGCAACACAGAGGGCCTTGCCTGCTCTTGATAACATACCCAGCACCTCGGCTCTCTTATGGGGAACAAATGCGTGGCCAACAAACCAGCCAAGCTGCAAATTGTCAGCAGGTATTGCGGGGGTATATACCAACAGAGTTGTTGCAGGATTACGATACTGAAATGGAATCTCTGCAACCTGATCGGTATAATTAACCATTATACCCTCCTCCTCCAATGCCAATGTCAAAGGGGTTCGTGTTCTGTCATAACCGGCAACCGCATAACCGTTAACCTTAAAATAACGAGCCAGCGCACTCATACCAATCCCGCCTATTCCCAGAAAATAGACACTATCTATCTCTTTTAAATCCACACTCTCCATCACAATCACTTTATCAAATCCAATACATGACCTGCAATCACCTCATCAGAGTTCTTGAAAGCCATCTTCTCTATTTCACAACGTAAAGATAGTAACAATTTCTCGTTTTCAAGAGTCTCGCCCATAACCTTACAGAGAGTCTCGTGTGCCATAAAATCTTTTACCATCAAAGCTGCTCCCTTATTGACCAAAGCCATAGCATTCTTTGTCTGATGGTCCTCTGCCACATTGGGCGAGGGCACAAGCACTGCTGCCTTGCCTAAAAGCGAGAGTTCAGATATTGTACTGGCTCCTGCCCTTGCAACAACCAGGTCTGCTGCCGAATAGGCATAATCCATACGTTTCAGGAATGGCATCAACTTAACATTTCCCGGAAGCGCATCACCTATCTCCCGCTTCAAAGCCTCGTAATAGCTACCTCCGCACTGCCATAGAAGCTGTACATCGTTCCACTCTGCAATCTGTTTCAAACCACTCTTAATAGCCTCATTTACTGTTCCGGCTCCCAAACTTCCTCCAGTTACCAGAATTGTCTTTTTAGAGTTATCCAACTCATAAAAAGCTATTGCCTCATCACGTTTTGAAAGGGCATCCAAAAGATCCTTACGCACCGGATTTCCGGTCATAATAATTCTCTCGGCAGGGAAGAATCGCTCCATTCCCTCATAGGCAACGCATATTTTAGATGCTCTTTTTCCCAACAACTTATTTGTAACTCCTGCGTAGGAATTCTGTTCCTGGAGCAACAGAGGAATCCCCATCTTTGTTGCCATTTTACCTACAGGACCACTTGCATAACCACCTACACCGACTACCACATCAGGCTTGAACTCCTTAATAATCTTTCGAGCCATTCTCAAACTCTTCAGCAAATTAAAGAGCACCTTTATATTTTCAAGAGTAAGCTTACGTCTCAGGCCCATAACCGGAAGACCAATTATTCTGTAACCAGCCTCTGGCACCTTCTCCATCTCCATTCGGCCCAAAGCTCCCACATAAAGAATCTCTATATCCTTCTCTTTGCGCTTCAAGGCATTCGCTATACTTAATGCCGGAAAGATATGTCCACCGGTACCGCCACCGCATACAATAACTCTTTTACCCATATTACAACTATTTTATGATTCTGAAACTCCTGATTCATTACTCTCCACGCTCTCTTGTACAGCCATCTGTTGACGAGCCAGCTCCTCCTCTTGCCTCAATTTCTGCTCCTCCTCTTTCTGAATCGTATTACTGACACTCAACATTATACCGAACTCCAGACAGACAATAATCGTAGATGTTCCACCCTTGCTCAACATAGGCAATGTCTGACCTGTTACAGGGAATATCCCTACTGAGACCAACATATGTATCAATGCTTGCAACAACAGACAGGTAACCATTCCCATCACCATAAGGCCCAAAAAGAGCGACTTACACCTGAACATTATCCTGAAGGCTGCAATCAGAACCGCAGTATAGCAAGCCATTACAAAAAACATACCCAGCCATCCTGCCTCCTCGACAATTATCGCAAACATATAGTCAGAGAAGACCTCCGGCAATCTTATACCCTGGGTGCTGTTACCCGGCCCCCTGCCCGATGGGCCTCCCGATGAGATTGTAATCTCGGCCATCATTGCCTGATTGTCACGAATCTCAGCCGAAGACATTTCAGAACGGGGTATCGGGTGGAAATATCTATCCAATCTGGCACGAAGGGTTGGCACTCTATCCAATATCGGAACCTTTGAAAGTTTGTTAACATGCTCCTGAGGTATTGATAATAGCGTTGGCACAGTCACTGCTCCCAGGGCTCCTACACAAGTGATAACCAACAATATCTTCTTCCATGGTAATCTTCCCACGCAAACCATAATGAAACATGTTACACTCAACAGAATTGCCGTTGATATATTGTTAGCAAAGATTAAAATTATAGCCACACCCGGCAGCCACATCCTCTTCCAGCTAAAATTATATCCCGATGCATCCTGATGATACGAAATATCGCGAGCCATAAACATCACCGTTGTCAGCTTTACCAACTCTGATGGCTGAATAGTCAAGCCCGGTAAAATTGTGAGCCATCGCCCGCCACTTATTGCCATCAATATGATTGGAATCACCATTAAATACGGAACCCAGTCAATAATTGCATAGCATGACTTTCGCTGCACAAACATGATTACAAAATAGCCCAGCGCCAAGAAGAGTATCTGTTGCCAGAAGTAGTATGACAATACCCCGTCATTCTTTCTAATTGCAAGATTGCCGGTAGAAGAATAGATAAATACCAATGAGAATAGCGCAAGAAAAAGTATCGCTATCCACAAAAGCTTATCACCTCTGGGAATCCAAAAGTTTAGGGTAAATATATCTTTTACCTCATCAATACACCAGGATACAACTCTTTTCATTTTGTCACCTCCAACTTAAATAGTCGTCCTCTGTCCTCGTAATTTTTGAAGAGGTCGAAACTGGCACAACATGGCGAAAGCAAAACCACATCGCCACTCTCTGCATATCTGTTACACTCCTCAATACAACACTCCAATGAATCTGTATCAGAAACCGGAACAATCGCCTTAAAATGCTCTATCAGCTTTTTATTATCCAAGCCCATACAAACCAAGCGCTTAACCTTTGCACGAACCAGATCGTCAAGCACCGAATAATCATTACCTTTATCTGTTCCTCCTGCAATCCATATCACGGGCGAGGTCATACTATCAAGGGCATACCATGCAGAATCAACATTTGTAGCCTTTGAGTCATTGATATAGGTTACCCCGTTTTTAGTACAAACACTCTCCAGACGATGTTCAACCTGAGGGAAACTCTCCAAAGCAGAGATAATCACGTCACTTTTCACTCCAACTCTGATTGCGGCACAGATAGCGGCCATCGCATTATAAACATTATGACGTCCCTTAATGGTTACTCTTGACTTATCAATAACAAAATCTACCCCATCCAGTTTGACAGAGATATTATCACCCTCCATTCCCGCACTGCACCCGCGACTGTCGCCATAGGTAAATCCGACACTCTGAGGAGCGACATCTATCTTCTCCATATAATCGACAACTGCAGGACTATCAGCTCCATATATGAAGAGTTTATCGCTCGTCATATTCTGAAGCACTCTGAACTTCGATGCTATATAATTCTCAAACTTATAATCATAACGATCAAGATGATCCGGAGTTATATTGGTCAAAATTGCCACATCTGCACAGAAACGATACATCCCATCCAACTGGAAACTTGACAACTCAACAACATAAATATCATGAGCATTATCTGCTACCTGAGCAGTAAGACTATGGCCAACATTTCCAGCCAAGCCCACATTCAAACCTGCACTCTTGAGAATATGATAGGTTAGCAAGGTTGTTGTTGTCTTGCCATTACTTCCTGTAATACAAATCATTCTCGCATCACTGTTTCTACCTGCGAACTCAATCTCGGAGATAATCTCAACCCCCTTTTCACGCAAAGCCACTACCATCGGAGCCTTATCGGGAATTCCGGGACTCTTGATCACCAAATCTGCATTCAGTATCTTCTCGGCAGTATGCGTACCGCTCTCATACTCAATGCCCATACTATTCAGTTGCTCAGCATAACGATCAGCCAGCACTCCCTTATCTGAAAGGAATACATCATATCCGAGTTTCAATCCCAGACGAGCAGCACCAACTCCACTCTCGCCGCCACCTAAAATAACCAATCTCTTCATTGCTCAAACTTATCTAATCTTCAATGTAGCCAATGTAACTAACGCCAACAATATACCAATCAACCAAAAACGTGCAACAATCTTTGTCTCGGGTACACCCTTCTTCTGATAATGGTGATGTAGCGGAGACATTAAAAATACTCTGCGTCCCTCTCCAAATCTCTTCTTTGTATATTTGAAATATGATACCTGAATCATAGTCGAAAGAGCTTCAACCATAAATATTCCTGCCAAAATAGGGAGGAGCAGCTCCTTATGAATAATTATAGCGAATACTGCAACTATTCCTCCGATTGTCAAACTTCCGGTATCGCCCATAAAGACCTGAGCAGGGAATGAGTTATGCCACAAAAAGCCCACTGTCGCACCAAAAAAGGCTGCGCCAAAGATAGCAAGTTCCTCAATTCCTGCAATATACATAATATCAAGATAATCGGCCCAGATATGATTACCTGACACATATGCCAGAACTGCCAATGTTCCGGCAATAGGTGCAGTAGTACCTGCAGCCAACCCATCAAGACCATCAGTCAGATTTGCTCCATTTGATACACCTGTAACAATAAAAATCACAATAAAACCAAAGAGTATCCATCCTAAAATTGTAGCATAATCTCCGGCCCATGCTGTCAACCACATATAATCAAACTCACTCACTTTGAAAAATGGAATAGTTGTCAGAATAGAGTCTCCTCCATTAAGGAAATAGAGAGAAACGGCAACAATAACACCCAGTCCTACCTGACCTATAATCTTAAACTTTCCGTGCAGCCCC
This sequence comes from Marinifilaceae bacterium, assembly GCA_017936285.1. GTDB lineage: Bacteria > Bacteroidota > Bacteroidia > Bacteroidales > Marinifilaceae > RGIG9079. The sequence continues at coordinate 49,622 of JAGBFU010000076.1, forward strand.
TCTTTATCCTTTTTAAAAACCTTAATATAGTCATCAGCAAAACCTAAAGCTCCTAACCACAACGTTGTTACCAGCATAATTATAGTGTACGGGTTGCTCAATCTGGCAAAAAGAAGGACTGGAATCACTATTGCACTGATAATAATAATACCTCCCATTGTCGGAGTACCCTTCTTACTCAACTGACCATCCAATCCCAAATCACGGACAGTCTCGCCTATCTGCAATCTTCTCAACTTCGCAATAACTCTTTTGCCAACATAAATTGACAAATAAAGCGATACAATAGCAGCCATCGCTGCTCGGAATGTTACATACTGAAACACTCCTGCTCCCGGAAAATCAACTCCACTTAAGTATTCAAACAGATCGTACAACATATCTTTTATGAATTAAATATTTCGCCAATAACCTCTTTATCCGAAAAGTGATACTTTACACCCTTAATCTCCTGATAATCCTCATGTCCCTTTCCTGCCACAAGCACCACATCTCCACTCGAAGCCATTGCAATTGCACTCTTGATAGCCTCGGCTCTATCAACGACAACCTTGACAACCGTGGTTGTATTTGCAGGCACTCCGGCAACCATATCATTGAGGATAGCCATCGGCTCCTCTGAACGAGGGTTATCCGAAGTCAGAACCACTATATCGCTTAACTCACAGGCAGCCTTGGCCATCTCAGGACGTTTGGTTCTATCGCGATCACCTCCGGCACCCACAACCGTAATAATTTTGTTATCACGCTTCAAGCTTTGAAGAGTTTTAAGCACATTCTCGACTGCATCAGGGGTATGGGCATAATCGACAACAGCAACCACTCCACTCTTTGAGACCATTGTCTCGAAACGTCCTTCCACAGGCACCAACATACTTAACTTCTCAAGCACAATATCCTTTGGGAATCCCAACAGAAGTGATGTAGCATAAACCACCAACAGGTTATAAGCATTAAAATCTCCTGTAAACTTGGTCCACACCTCGGCTCCATCCAACTCCAGCAAAGTTGAATCCAAATGGCGCTCAATAACTTTACAATTAAAATCTGCCATCCGCTTACATGAGTAAGTGTAGTGCTTAGCCTTGGTATTCTGCAACATCACCATACCATTCTTATCATCAAGATTGGTCAGAGCAAAGGCCTCGCCTTTCAACCTATCAAAAAAACTCTTCTTAGCCTCAATATAGCTCTTAAAGGTTTTATGATAATCAAGATGATCATGGGTAATATTGGAAAACATCGCACCATCGAAATCCAAACCAGCAATTCTCTGCTGATGCGCCGAGTGGGAACTAACCTCCATAAAACAGTACTCACACCCCTCTTCAACCATCATTGCCATCAAAGAGTTGATTGTAATGGGATCGGGCGTAGTATGGGTCGATGGCATCCTGCGATCATCAATATAGTTACACACTGTCGAGAGCAAGCCTGCCTTATATCCCATCAAACGTACCATCTTATACATTAAGGTTGCAGTAGTTGTCTTACCATTCGTGCCGGTCACTCCAACCAACTTCAGATGTTTAGAGGGATTACCAAACATATTTGCAGAAATCACCCCCAAAGCCAATGAACTATCTGCCACTACAATATACTCCACGCCGGGAACACGCTCGACAGGCTCTACCTGGCATACAACCGCCACTGCACCACGCTCGATAGCCGCACCAATGTAGTTATGGCCATCCACACTATATCCACACAGAGCGACAAACATTGAGCCCTGTTCTGCCTTTCTTGAATCAAAACAGAGCGAGGCAATCTCAACATTACTATCAAAAGTCGAATCAGACTTCACTCCATTCAGTAACTCCCCTATTTTCATATCTGCTATCTTAATTTCAATTCAACTGTACCTCCTCGGACTATGCGACTGCCGGCCTTTGCCGACTGGGAATATACCCTTCCCGAACCGGTAGCTGTTACTCTCATACCACAACTCTCCATTAAATAGAGAGCATCGCGCAATCCCATACCTATCACATTGGGAACCAGATTCTCTTTCAGAGTCAGATCTCTCAACTCCACCAAACTCTCCTCCTCGTCCGAAACTATCCGACTACTCTTCACCCAATCGCCTGTTGCACTGTTTACATACGCCAAATCCAACTCCTTGCATATCTCTACAAGATCATCAGCATAACCACCCTTGGCTACAGGGATTTCAGTTATCTCGGTATCATCCACAACCTTTAAGTTGCTCTCTCGCCCCATAATTGCATAAACCTTATCTGCAATCTCTTTAAATACCGGTCCAGAAACTGCACCACCCGATGCCCCCTTTTTAGGATCATCAATTACCACTATGCAGGTATATTTCGGAGCATCTGCCGGGAAATAGCCAACAAACGTACAACGCTCTTTATTAGAGACATAACCGGCACCGCCAGTTGACCAAAAAGCAGTTCCGGTCTTTCCGGCAACCTGATAATTATCACTCCTGATTCTGTAACCGGTACCACCCTTTTCTGCTACCACAGCACGCATAACCGTATCAAGATACTCGCGCGTTCTGCTACTATACATCAGATCGCCAACCTCCTCAACATCAAAACTCTCAATAACCTTGCCATCCTGAATAATCTCTTTAATCAAACGAGGTTTTACCCGCTGACCGCCATTCGCTATTCCATTATAGAATGTACACATCTGCATCGGAGTCATTGTCAGACTGTAACCTATAATCATCCAGGGCAGATTATTGAACTTAAAATCCCATCCCGAAGAGTCTGGATGGTTGATTATCGGCCTTGATTCACCTTTCAATTGAATCCCCGATAAATCATACAATCCCATTTTCCGCCATCTGTCAAGTAACCTGGCCGGCTCCTTGCCATAAATATTGTTAGCAATCATTGATATTCCATTAGAGCTCATCTTATACATATCCTTTATGGTCACACTATCCAAATCAGTATGTCCTCTGGACTCACGTATCTTTTTCCCCTGGAATTCATAATACCCCTTTCCTCCAAGCGACACTACACTATTAGGCTCATACTCGCCATCCTCAAATAACGCAATAAAGGTTGCCGTTTTCATTACCGACCCCAGCTCTGCCGCATATCTCACAGCATGATTCTCATCCTCAATATAGCCCCCACGGCGCCTTGTAAAATTTGCAATAGCCTTTATATCTCCGGTCTCAACCTCCATAAGTACTGCACATCCCCACTCTCCCAATTGCTGCTCTATCTGCGACTTCAATGCATTGGTAACAATATCCTGCATCTCAACGTCAATTGTTGTTACAACAGACGCACCATTCACCGGGGGCTCAACTATCATCTCCACCTCTGAGCGTCCTACTACCCTATGTTTTATAGCTCTTCCAGGCTCACCTGCCAGCCACTCATCACAATATAACTCCAAACCTCCGTTAGCCTTCTTGGCCTTATAGTTATACATTCCTATTGTCCTTGCAGCCATATTTCCCATAGGACGTATTCTTATCGGCTCCTCGGTAGCAACATATCCTCCGACAGGTACTCCCCTGCGAAAAATAGGGAAACTCTTTATTGTATTCAACTCAAAGTATGATACACTATCCCTCATCCTAATAGTACCCTTGCTATATCTTCTCGAGCTATCAAGCAACCTGCGATACTCCCTTTTAGAGCGGTCCTTAAAAAATCGTGACAGGCACAAAGCCAGACTATCTGCCCCCTTATTATAAACCTCCTGAGATATTGCTGAGGGACGCATATCCAAATCAATTGTATAATAAGGAACCGATACCGAGAGCTGAACATGATTTGCTGCAAGAATCTCGCCTCTGCGCGGAAGTTTTTTAACCTCATATTGCTCAGTATAGGCATGCTTCATATTCTCCTCCCTACCAATAGTTGTCAAATAGATAACCTTAAACACTATAGCCATAAAAGCAAGAAAGACAAGAGCCAGCACAACTCCCATCCTGAAAATAATCTCACTTCTCGCCTTGCCTCGCTTAGCCTTTTTATTCACACTATCCGACATACTTCACTACTTATATAACTTATATGGAGGCTCACTGCTCTGACGCAAGCCACCTCCATCCCTGGCAATATTTTCCGACACACTTGAAGCACGTTGCATAAGCATCAACTCAGCATTTACCACAACCGATTTCAAACGCATAACCTCAACACGCTTCTCAACACGTCCCTGCTCCTTGAGTAAGGTCTCCATGGAATATCCATTTGCAACATAGATAATAAGCAGGGCAAATCCGAACACAATACTCCAGCGGTAGTGCATCCAGATATCAACCAGCTTATCATTCCGTTCTTTAAGATCGAACGCCTGCTGGAAGAGATCAACTACACGCTCCTTTGCAAATCTATCCTTCAGAGTACCCATCTCCTATCTTACTCGCTCCAATATTCTTAACTTCGCACTTCTTGAACGAGGATTTATTGTTATCTCCTCCTCATCCGGCACTATAACCTTTCTATTAACCTCTTTATAATCGAAATGAACACTTCCCGTAATGGGATCTCTCTCCACTTCGCCTCGTGCATTTCCCGACTTAAAGAAATTCTTAACCAACCTATCCTCCAACGAGTGATATGTAATAACAGACAAACGCCCTCCAGGCTTCAATATCTTCATAGCCCTCTCAAGCATCTCCTCCAACACATCCAACTCTCCATTAACCTCAATTCTTAACGCCTGATACAACTTGGCCAGAAACTTTTTCTCACGCTCACGTGGAATACAACGGTCCACTGCACTATACAGATCTCCCGAAGTTTTCAACTCGTTCGTTTCACGATAACGTACAATAGCCGACGCCACCCTGTACGCCCCATCAAGCTCGCCGTAATCTGCAAAAATTCTCTTTAGTTCATCAACACTATACTCATTTAGAACTTTACCGGCAGTCAACTCAGCGCTCTGATTCATTCTCATATCAAGAGGAGCGTCAAAACGGAAAGAGAATCCCCTGTCAGCCTCATCAAACTCATGCGACGAAACTCCTAAATCGGCCAATATTCCATCAACCCCATCCCAACCATAATAGCGCATAAAGTTTGCCAGATAGCGAAAATTGTGATTCACAAATATCAACCTCTCATCCTCGGGCAAATTAGCTATTGCATCACAATCCTGATCAAAAGCCATCAACTCCCCATCCTCGCCCAAACGGCTCAATATCTCTCTTGAATGGCCACCACCTCCAAAGGTCAGATCCATATACTTACCATCGCGACGGATATTTAACCCATCAACCGACGGTTTCAACAAAACCGGTGTATGATACTCAGACATAGTCTAATCGTTAAAAAAGTTCTGAATAAGTTGAGAAACCTTCTCATGAGACATCTGCAGAGAGTCATACTTCTGACCATTCCAAATCTGCACCCTGTCTCCCAATCCGGCCATTACCATCTCTCGCTCAATACCTACACTAGTAAGCAAGTTTTTGGGTAACAGAACTCTGCCATTGGCATCCATCTCTACCCAATAGACAGTTCTGAAAAACTCTCGAAGAAACTCCGCATGATCGGGCTTAAGAGGATTAACCCTTGCATTCAATCTCTGCAAAAAAACCTCCCAGACATTCAGCGGATACATATCCAAACAATCATCCGTAGAAGATCGGCGCACAACCCACACACTCTGCCCCTCCTGCTCAACCATTTTTCTGAAATGAGCGGGGACAGATACTCGGAACTTACTATCCGCCTTGCAATTATATACGCCTAAAAGTGATAACATAACCGGACAACTATTCAGCGTAAAGGTATATATTTTTTACCACATTACCCCACTTTATCCCACATTTTTTAAAAATATTTTTCACTTACCCACAATCCGCACCACTATTGAGAATCAAGACAACAAATACGCCAAAGCCACCTCGCAATTTCATAAAAATTTATAATTTTGCACAGTTGAACTACTGACAAACACCGATTATAGCAATCTATTTTTAAGAAAAACGTCGCAATATGCACATCGAGATTAAAGAGGCGTGGAAAAACTGCATCAGGCTCTATATCAATCCGGGCAAACTGACAATCTGTCCCTCCATTGAGGTCGGAGCAGCTCGTCGTATGCTTAACAGGGTACTGCTTCCAATTCTCGCAATTGCAGCTGTGCCCTCGTTCTTTATACTGACCATTGACCAACCGCTTACCATTGCAGTATACAAAACAATAATCAATGCAGTATCAATATACGTTGGAGCGTGCGGTGTATATGGGATTGGTTGTTACTATGTAACCGACTCTCCCAATGGCAAACCTCGCGAAACATACCTGGCCCCATTGGTACTGAACTGCTTCACAATATATGCTATACCCATCTCGCTATTTTATGCAAATGAGATGCACGCATGGAGATATATCGCCGGTATTTTAGGTGTATACTATCTTATACGAACAACCATTGCAGGCGTACAGAACTGCTCAGACCTAGAAGAGGCAATAAAAAGAAACACAACTATATTGATCAGCGTTACAACAATTACATTTCCATTTCTAATACAACGGATTTTAAATCTGTTTTTTAATTTACCAATATCATGAGCGATCCAAAAAACAAATTAAATATACGCAACAAAAGAGCATCGTTCGACTATGAATTCATTGAGGAGTACGATGCGGGAATGGTTCTTACAGGAACCGAGATAAAATCAATTCGTGCGGGCAAGGCAAGCATGAATGACTCATACTGTTATTTTCACCGCGGAGAATTGTGGTGCAAAGGCTTGTATATTGCCGAATATAAATTGGGCACATACTATAATCACAATGAACGTCGCGAACGCAAACTTCTACTACACAGAAAAGAGCTTATCAAATTGGAGAGGAGTGTGCGCGAAAGCGGATTGACAATTGTTCCAACACGTATATTCCTTAATGACAAAGGTTTCGCGAAAGTACACATCGCTCTTGCAAAAGGAAAGAAGGATTATGACAAGCGCGAAACCCTCAAAAAGAATGACTCTCGCAAGGAACTCGACCGCGCCATGAAAGCGCATAATAAGTATAGTTAGGAGTGAATAGTGAGGAGTGAGGAGTTAACGTGCTAATTCCTAATTCGCAAACACTTCGTGTTTCCGCAAAATCGGCGGCGGTTCGGCATAATCCAAACAAATTTGGCTTCTGCTCTCACTGACTCGTCCTAAAATTTCTTTACAGTTTAAACCTATTTCAGAGCTACCAAGTTAACAAATAAAATAATTGTTGACTTGATAGCTGCTGTTTTTTTTAAATTAATAAGATGTAGATGTTTGGCTACAACTTGTTAATTCTG
>JAGBFU010000005.1 GCA_017936285.1 Marinifilaceae bacterium
CTTCTTTGAAGCTTGTGGGCAGAGATGGATTCGAACCACCGAAGGCGTAGCCAGCTGAGTTACAGTCAGCCCCATTTGTCCACTCTGGTATCTGCCCATGCAAAAATTAAAGAACAATCTTTCGTGTTTTGCGGTGCAAAGTTAATACCTTTTTTCATAACTGCAAAATTTAATACGTATTTTTTGTAATTTTGTTTCTTGTAAACTATTTGGACGGATATGGAACGAAAGAAGAATAAGCAGGTTCAACTCTTCTGCAGAGATTTTTATGGCAAGATAGGAAAGGCAGTACACGACTTCAATCTTATCCGGCCCGATGACAATATTCTTGTAGGGGTGTCCGGAGGTGTCGATTCATTGGCCCTGTTAGTTACATTGGCTGAACGTGCTAAAAGTTCAAAAATCCCATATAAAGTTTACGCCGCCCATATTCGCTCCACTGTCGCTGAATACGAAACCGACACCTCATACCTTCAGCATCTGTGTGACTCTCTCGGAGTGGAACTCATTCTCGATACAATATCGGCTCAGGTGGATCCTGACTCTAACAAACCTATGTGTTTTGTATGTGCATGGAACAGACGGAAGAAACTTTTTCAGATAGCGAAACGTATCAACTGTACAAAGTTGGCCTTGGGGCATCATCGTGATGATGCGATAACAACACTATTGATGGGAATGTTCTTCAATGGAAACATGTCAAGTATGCCGGCACAATTGCCAATGTTTGACGGAGAGTTAACAATCATCCGCCCTCTTATATACATAGGTAAGGATGAGATAACACAATTTGCCACCATAAGAGGTTTTAAAGAGCAGGTAAAGAGATGTAAATTTGAGAGTTCAACTAACCGTAATCGGGTTGAAGAGTTGATAAAGCAGATTGAGAGTTATGCACCTGAAGTACGTGATTCTCTCTTTGCAAGTATGGGCAATATCAAGTATGACTATTTGCCTGTCAAGATGAAAGTGACAGAAAAATAAGTTGTTAATATTTTGCTTTGTAAATAAAAGTCTCTATCTTTGCCCTCGTTAAGGGCACTCGTTATGGCTAAACCATAAGGGGTGTCATTGTTTTATGCTTTTTTAAAAATGATATAATTATGCCTAATTACGTTACTAAAGAGGGAATGAAGAAACTGCAAGAGGAGTTGGAGTACTTGCAGAGTGTGGAGCGTCCAAAAATTTCCAAGGCCATTGGTGAGGCTATTGAGAAGGGCGACATTTCAGAGAATGCGGAATACGATGCAGCAAAAGATGCACAAGGATTGCTTGAGGCTAAGATTGCTCAGTTGCAGCAATTGATTATTGATAGCAAGATTATCGATGAGTCACAAATCGATACATCAAAAGTGCAGATGATGACTAAGGTAACTATCAGGAATACCAAAACAAATCAGCAATTAGCTTATACCCTGGTGTCTGATACTGAAGCAAACTTCAAGGCTGGAAAATTGTCAATCAACACCCCGATTGCCAAGGCTTTGGTTGGAAAACACGTTGGCGACGTTGTTTCTGTACAGGTTCCTGCAGGAATGTTGGAGTTCGAAATTCTTGATATCTCATTATAATATTGATAGATATGGCTTCAATTTTTACAAAAATCATAAATGGCGAAATCCCTTCATATAAGGTTGCCGAGAGTGATAAGTTCTATGCCTTTTTGGATATATCTCCTTTAAAGTATGGTCACACATTGGTAGTGCCTAAAAAAGAGGAGGATTATATCTTCGACATTGAAGATGAGGAGTTGGGCGAGATGATGATATTCTCTAAAAAGGTTGCCAAGGCAATCAAGCAGGCTGTTCCATGTAAAAAAGTCGGAGTTGCTGTGATTGGTTTGGATGTACATCATGCACACATTCACTTAATTCCATTGGACGAGGGCGGAGATTTGAACTTTGCAATGGAGAAAAAATCATTCCCTGCAGATCAGATGAAAGAGTGTGCTGAAAAAATTTCGGCATACGTAGAGATGTAATATAGGTCAAAATTTATTATAACTTTGCAGAGGCGGCAACAAAGTCGCTTCTGCTTTTTATATATCCATATATCATACCTGTATGAATAGAATTACAAATATTGTCTGGGATTGGAATGGGACTCTGTTAAATGATCTGAAGGTCGGAGTTGACGTGCTTAATGATATGTTGGGACGTCGGGGTGTGGCTCCGTTGAATATTAATGAATACCAAAAAGTTTTTGGGTTTCCGGTTATTGATTTCTATAAAAAGGTGGGATTCGATTTTTCTGCCGAAACCTTTCATGAAATGTCTGTCGATTTTGTAGAGACCTATGCCAGATATGAGAAAAATACAACACTTAACCCGGGAGTCGTAGAGATATTGCAACAACTGAATCAACGCGGAATTGACTGTTACATTCTCTCTGCCCTGCGTCAAAGTGAATTAATAAAGGGAGTTGAAAACTTTAATCTGGCCCAATATTTCAAAGCAATTTATGGAGGTAGTGATATATATGCTTCCGGAAAGGTTGGGCGAGGTGTTGAGATGGTAGATGAATTGGGAATAGTCCCGGCAGAGACTCTAATGGTTGGCGATACACTCCACGATGCCGAGGTTGCAGAATCGTTAGGGTTCAAACCAATACTCTATTCCGGAGGTCACAATGATTCCGTGCGTTTAAGCAAAGTTGGGCATGTCATAGACAACTTTGGCGAACTGCTCAATATTATTTAAAATCAGCAATATATTTTGTCTTTTCTTACTGACACAAAAAAGATATTATTGACATTTTTTTGTAACTGTCCCTCTCTATATAAGAGAGACCACACCGTACAAAATTAATATAAATTACTCCAATCGTTACCATTTATGCATAATTTTTTAGATTTCAAAATATCTCTTAACATTTTATAACATTAATCAAATAAAATTCATTTTGATAATTCGTTGGTAATCTGATGGTTATATGTATTGTCTCTCTCTTATATAGAGAGGGACAGTTATATGTTAACACTAAATATAACATAATGAAAAGATTACTAACATTGCTGACGTCATTGGTATTGCTCTTTGCTACATCATGCAGTGAGGAGGTCTATGATGACAGCGTATTGACAGACAGGGTTGATGACCTGGAGCAGCGAGTAGATGCTCTTGAAAAGTTGTGCCAACAGCTGAACAGCAATATCAACTCATTACAGACGATAGTAACGGCACTACAGGAGAGTGATTATATCACCAATGTAACTCCGATTAAGGAGGGAGCGTCAATCATTGGTTACACAATCTCTTTTCTGAAGAGTGATCCGATTACAATTTATCATGGCGAAAATGGAAAAGATGGAGCTAACGGAGCCGATGGTAAGGATGGAGCTGATGGTTATACGCCGGTAATCGGAGTTCGTGCCGATAGTGATGGTTTGTATTACTGGACCCTTGACGGCGAGTGGCTTTTGAATGATAGCGGAGAGCAGATTCGAGCTCAGGGCATTGACGGAGCGCAGGGGCCACAAGGCGAGCAGGGCGAACAAGGTGCAACCGGTCCACAGGGCCCACAAGGTGAGCAGGGCGAACAAGGCGCAACAGGACCCCAAGGCCCACAGGGTGAGCAGGGCATTCAGGGAGAAGCCGGCATCACACCTCAGTTAAAGATCGAGAACAACTACTGGTATATCTCATACGATAATGGCATAA
>JAGBFU010000077.1 GCA_017936285.1 Marinifilaceae bacterium
GACGAAGAGTTTGCAACTCCTCCATACTGTAAGCACCAGTCATACTCAAAACAGAGTACAACATTGGAGCCATATGTCCCGGATCAAGAATGAAACGATCACGGAATGGCCATTGCAAATCATCCGGATCAAAGTTCAAGAACTGAGAGTACAATACATTTACAAAATCGGCACCACCCATAGCACCACCCGGGTGTCCTGATTTTGACTTCTCAACCATTGAGGCTGCAAGAATTCGGATATTATCCGAAGCTCTGTCAATAATGTTCATAACCTTAATATAAATTTATAAATTATCTTTAAATCCAATCTGCACAAAGGTAATGAAAAAAAGATTATCTTTGCACAAATTCTAAATAAAACATTTAACAAATTATAACAAAATGAAGAAAATTCTTTACATCCTGGTAGCGGGAGCAATGTTAATGACCGCTTGTAAGTCAAAAAAAGATTACACATCGTGGGAGAATGTATATGACACTCCTACAGCATCAACCACAACCACTACCCCAGTTACTATGACTCCAGTCACACAGAATCAGGGTGCAACCCTTGTTGCCACAAATGCCAGAGTACAGACAGAAGATGTTACAATAACTCATGGAACAGCTGACAAGTACTGCGTGATAGTTGGCAGCTTCGGTGATGTCAATAATGCAACCCGTCTTATGGAGAACCTTAAAAACGACGGTTATACAGGAAGTTGCGTTATGAAGAATGCCAACAATATGAACAGAGTGTGTTGTGCATCATTTGCAACAGAAAACGAGGCACGTCAGAAACTGGCAGAGGTTCGTAACCAATATTCTGATGCCTGGTTATTGATTCGTAAGTAAAATGGATTAGGAGGTGAATATGCTGAAATCAAAAAATCTATGGATTGTCATTGCATTTGCAATATTGACAACCATTCCGTTTCTTGGACTGACCGAATTCAACACTAAAGGCGAACCTCGGGAATCTATCGTAGCTTTCTCGATGATTGAGAATGGTGACTGGATTCTTCCAACCAACAATGATGGCGAATTTGCATACAAACCTCCATTCTTTCATTGGTGTATAGCAGCAACCTCGCTTATAACGGGCGAGGTTTCGCTGTTTTCATCACGTTTCCCTTCGGCAGCATGGGCAATTATAATGCTAATTGCATGTTATATATTCTTTGCAAAACGTAAGGATGAAACTACAGCCCTGCTTGCCTCATTTATATGTTTTACATTCTTTGAAATACACCGTGCCGTCTTTGCATGTCGCGTTTATATGGTATTGACAGCACTTATTGTGCTTGCTCTGCTTCAACTATACAAGTGGCATGAAAAAGGGATGCGAGGTGTATCAATATCGGCAGCAATCTTTATGGGATTGGCCACATTGACAAAGGGGCCGGTAGGAATTGTACTTCCCTGTCTGACTATGGGAATATTCTCGCTTATGCAAGGCGAGGGTTTCTGGAGAAGTGTATGGAAATATTTTGCTACTGCTATCGTTGCAATGATTCTTCCTGCTTTATGGTATGTTGCAGCATACCAGCGCGGCGGTCAGGAGTTTCTTGATCTTGTCATAGAGGAGAATGTATTGCGCTTTACAGGTAAAATGAGTTATGCCTCGCATGAAAACCCTGCATATTACTACATCTATACAACTCTGTCAGGGGTACTGCCATGGACAGTTTTGTGTCTTATTTCACTATTCTTTTTGAAATACAAGAAACCTGTATTCGCCCCCAAAGAGTGGTGGCAAAAGATAAAGAGGATGACACCATACGAGCTGTTTTCACTGCTCTCTATTGTGGTTATTCTGCTCTTCTATTGTATTCCAAAGAGTAAACGCAGTGTATATGTAATGCCGATTTATCCGTTTATGGCCTACTATCTGGCTATCTATTTTCAATGGTTATTGAAAAACTTCCCTAAGGCTATAAAGATATTCGGTTGGTTTATATCATCGTTGGGTTTTATTTTATTGGTAACTTTTGCCTTAATAAAATATGGTCTTATTCCTGATTCAATATGCGGTACGGGCAGACATGCCCTTGAGAGTATCAGAATGCTCAGGGCATTGGAATCAATCCCAATGACTCTATACACAATTATCTTTGTATCACTGCCTGCATATGCAATATGGCAATTTGTCCGATATAATGCAGAAGAGAGACCAGATAACAAATTACTATACTCAATATGTGCAGTATCAATATCGATATTTTTGGTATTGGACGCTGTTTTGCAACCACCTCTATTAAGCAGCAAAACCGATAAATTCATCGCACAGGATGTTGCAAAAATCGCTGAAGGCTCACATATTACAAGTTATGTTTCTGTTGACATGATGCACTTCTTTGGCATAAACTGGTATCTGAATGATACAGTCGGAGTTTTCAATCCCGAGAGTGACCGTAACGAGCATAACGAAGGTTATATCCTTGTCGGCGAACAAGACAGAGCAATTCTTGAAGAGAAGTGTGGAGGTAACTACACTTTTGAGGAGGTGTATCGCTCTGACAAACGTAGCTGTGATGTCAAACAGATTGTTCTGCTATTGAGATATACTACCAATTAGAAAACTTGTGCAAGGCGAGTGTAGAGACAACATTATATACACTATGCTGAACCGACGCTGCGGAGCGAATGCAGAAACCAAGTTTACTTGGGTTATGCTGAGCCGCGAGGAGTAGAAGCACACGAAGTGTGGTTAACCGACGCCGATTTTGCAGAACACTTAGTGTTTGTAAATTATAGGAACAGGGAATAAACAAAGCGGTTGTTGAGGAGGTCAACAACCGCTTTTATACAGAATTTACTACTTTCTATTGGGAAGATAAAATCGTGCACTTAACGAAGCATTATTCAAGCTAAAACTAAATTGACCGGTTGTAATATCGCATTGCAACTCCTTAAGTGAAGCATATCCCAACGAACCTACTCCGGCGCCTAATGAAAAAGTATCTGAAACCTTAAATTCAAAAGCCAAGAACGATAAATATACTTGCCAACCAAAATAACCATCAATGTGTTTTTCTCCTCCTCTCAATGGCTCTTTAATTGTTCCAGCCTCCAACGAAACTCCTATTTCTGGAGTATAATATAAATTGTTTGTCAATTTTACATAGTAAGATATATTAGGATTAAATCCAAATCCTATGCTTTTTATTTTAAGCCACTCTCCATCCTCATAATCATAAGGAGCAGAAGAAAAAGGCATTGATAATGCAAAGCCTAATTTAAAATTATCTTTGATAAAAAGACCTAACTCGGTACCAATTCCAAAACTTGCTTGCATTGGTTGAGAATCTAGTCCTAAATCCTCTTCATCATCTAACTGAAATATCTGCTTACCCGCACTTGCCGACATAATACCAGACAAATACAAATCTCCTTTTTGCTGCGCACTCAATGTCATTCCTATACACATTACAAGCGTTATTAAAATTAATCTTTTCATATGCCATTTATTCCTTATTAAAAATAACTTTTAACTAATCTCGTCCTGAATCAGATAGCGAGGACGGCGTTTAACCTCTTTATAGATTTTACCTATATACTCGCCTATAACTCCTACAGCCAACAAAATCACACCACCTACAAACCAGATCGAGATAATTAAAGAGGTCCAACCGGGAACTGTATGACCAATAATCCACAAATAGATACAGTAGATAACCACAGCTATTGCAACCAGAACGAACAAGGCCCCTCCCACCACAATCATGTGCAAAGGTCCGTTCGAGAATGATGTAATTCCATCCCAGGCAAAACGAAGCATCTTTTTCAAAGGATACTTTGATTCTCCGGCAAATCTCTCTTTACGATCATAGTACACACTATCTTCATTATATCCCAGAGTGCGAACCATTCCACGCAGGAAGAGATTGCGTTCCGGCATTAAGATAAATGATTGCAGAGCTCTGCTGCTTACCAAGCGGAAATCAGCATGATTATATACAATATCGGCTCCCATTATCTTTATGAATTTATAGAATGATTGAGCTGTAAAACGCTTAAAGAAGGTATCGGTTTCACGTTCTCGACGCACTCCATAAACAATATCTGCACCATTGTTGTATTTATCTACCATCTCAATCATTGCATTGACATCATCCTGAAGATCTGCATCAATACTGATAATCATATCACACCTGGTTGCTGCCCACTCCATTCCTGCCCATAGAGCATTCTGATGACCTACATTATGAGCAAGTTTTAATCCGCAAACTCTCTGAGGCATAGAGTTACCATACTCGCGTATCATACTCCATGTTTTATCCTTTGAGCCATCGTCAACCAATAGGACTCTTCCGGAAGATATCCGACCGGTTCGTTCCAAAGTAACCAAAACCTCGGTTAGCTGTTTTACACACTCCGGCAATACCTCCTGCTCATTATAACAGGGTACTACTATTAAAAGTTTTGAATCTCCAGTACTCATAATCTTTTGTTTTTAAACACAAAACGCACCAGTATAAAGTTAACCGGTATAGCTATCGCAAAGACCGGTATTGGGGCCCACTGTTTCTCTATGCCTATATATAGAAAGAGATTCAATAGCAACATGTGAAGCAAGAAGTTTACAAGATGTGCCCCACCCATTCCTATTGCCTTTTTCAATGACGGTTTTACTTTAAAGGTAAAGTACGCTGTCAAATAGAAATTTGCTATAAAACTTACAATGTATCCTGTTGCATAGGCAACATTCACATTTATACATCTCATTAACAGCCAATATAAACCATAATGAAGCAATGTAGCAAATGCTCCTACAACTCCAAAACGGAATAACTCTTTAATACCATTATTCATTACCAATCTCCCTCTTTTCCCGCATTGAATCCTCGGCAGCCTGAATCATATTCAATCCAAAACGCTTTAACTCAGCAAAAGTTGAATCCATCGTGGCAACACTCTCTATTCCCATTGCCCCATCACTATACAAAATATCCTGTTCTCCCGATGGTAGATAAATGTACAATCGTGATCTATCTCTTACTGCAATTGCATTATCGGACGTGTAGAATATCTTATCACGATAACTCTTGGCTAAATCTATTCCAAATTTACTATTTGCACTCTCAATGCCCATAATATCAAGAAGAGTTGGTGCTACATCCATCTGTCCTGCAAATGTAGAAACCTCCCTCTTTTCAATTCCGGGATAATATATCATAAATGGAACATGATTATATGATTCCGGCAATTCGGTTGCGGAGTTTCCCACAATTTTTCCATGGTCACCCATAAAGACAAACACTGTATTATCAAACCATGGCTCCTGTTTGGCTCGATTGAAAAAATTCTCCAGACAATGGTCTGCATACTCAACTATTGCATACTCATCCTCACTGTTTTGCGGTGTAAACCATTCGGGTATAATATATGGAGGATGGTTACTGATTGTCAATATTGTAGCAAAGAATGGTTTATCCTGAGCAGCATAACTGTTCAACACCGGTAAAGCATAGTCAAAAAGGAATGCGTCTGGAACTCCAAATCCGTTGACAACCTCGCTTGCCGGATAGTTCTCTTCGGCATAAATCTCTTCATAACCATTGGTACGGAAGAAACCATTCATGTTGTCATATTGAGATTCGTGGGTCATGAAAAACGCAGTAGTATATCCCGCCTTCAGCATCTTTTGTGGCAAACCATATTCGTATGTTGGAATCACCGAGCCCTTCATCAAATTCCTGCGCATAAGTGCCGGATAGGAGTATAGCGACGAGAAGAGAGCATGATTGGTATGTACTCCGGCAGAGTAGAAATTTGGAAAGCTCAATGACTCGTTCCACAACGAATCAAGGAATGGCGTTACTCTGTTTGTACCTCCAAAACGCTCCATAAAGTTTGCCGACATCGACTCCATTATTACGAATACAAGATTCTTACCTCGGTTTTGGGCGAGGCTACCCGAGAATAACGAATCCGCTGTTATTGTATCTGAAACAGGTTGTTCATCAACTGCTTTACCAGACATATAGTCCTCAAGATATTTTGCAGCCTCGTCGCTATCTGTCAATGATATATATCGGTTTTCAGAACGTGACATATCGATATAACTATATAGCAGATAGTGAACAGGATTCAACCCCAGCTGATTCAAAAAGGGGTTACGACAGAAGTAGGCCTGACTCACCTTGATAGGGTTATATCCGAATCTGCCTCGCATTCCGATGAAACAGCTATATGAAACTATAATGCACAAAAATGTTACCAATATAAATTCCGGCAAGGAGCGATGCTCATCACTCCGTTTTATGGAGTGTACCAAACCTTTACCAAGCAACACAACAACCACGGTATAGATTATTGATAACAGTATGAAGAGCAGTATATATCCAAGATATGAAACCTCGCCCACTGCCATAGCCAATGTTGTTGAGCCATACTCAAACCACTCAAAGATAGAGCTGTTTATCGGAGTGAAAAAGTATTTGAAATATGGAATATTGGCTGCAGATATTAAGAATGCTACTGAATATAGTATAGAGAACCATATATTCGAAATTCTTACCAAGGGCCTTACAGATAAGTTCAGTATAATGGCTATCACATACATTGCTACCGGAACGATTGCAATATAACACGCTATTACGTTATCAAACCACAACCCTTTGATAAATGCGATAAGAACATTGTTCCACTCACTATCGGGTGCTACACCAGTGCCCAGCATATCGTGGGCAGATGTAAACAGAATGACTCTGATTATCGTGAATACAACAAGAGCCGATATATGAATACCTAACAGGTATTTTAGTACATTCGCAAATTTCCTCACCTTCTAATAATTATTCATTACAATGCAACATTCGTTTCTACTCCATTTCACGCACAAAGGCATATACCTCAGCATAGAATGGTTCAAACTCCCAATTCCTTAGTGTACAATATTCACGAACAATCTCTTCAAGATGTTCACGATTGTGTGT
This sequence comes from Marinifilaceae bacterium, assembly GCA_017936285.1. GTDB lineage: Bacteria > Bacteroidota > Bacteroidia > Bacteroidales > Marinifilaceae > RGIG9079. The sequence continues at coordinate 6,923 of JAGBFU010000077.1, forward strand.
GAGTTTTGATATATTTTCGGCGCACTGCTTACGATTTGGAGTAAAGAATTTTGTTTTGTTGATATCGATCAGGGTAAATTCAAATTCACCATCGCTATTTTTCTCATAAAGAATGTCACTCAGATTCAGATCCTGATGCATAACCCCCTTTCGATGCAACATATATATATACCCCGCAACTGCTTTTGCTGCCTGGTAATCAAACTCATACTCATCGCTATCTCGTGGCAGCAGTTCCAATATGCCCGGTTTATCACAATTTTCGGAAATGAAATATCCTACAGAGAATATTCCTCTCTCCTTTTGCTCGATATAGGCAACCTCACGAAGTGTATTGATTCCCCTTCTGCGATATTCAGAAGCATATTCAAATGCCCGTCTGGCTTTTGTCTTTTTGAAAAGTGTATAGAAGAGGCCTTTAAAGAAGCCTACACGCTGATATTTTTTAAATACAAAACTGTGACCATCAATCTCAAAACGCTTGATCACATTACGTCCGTTCCACAATACTTCGCCCTCTGCCTCATAAAAGTTCTCGACAATATCGTGGAACCATCCGGAGAACTCCACGTAATCAGGCGCTACTACTATCTTCATTTAATATCTGTTTAAATATCTGTTTTAATCGAAAAACAACTTCTCAATTTGATGGGTAAAGTTAATAAATTCAATCAGATAATTATATGCTTTTAAAATTAATTTTAGAATCTTTTTAAATTTTATTGTTAATGTATTTCTTGCACTACTTACAATAGTTTCAATTTCTAAATAGTTTAAGAGTACAATAAACCACCTATGTAGAAATATGTCAAATCAAGTAAATAATTATGAAATTTTATCAACAACAGCAAAATCAACCAGAAGATGAAGATTGTCAAAACGATACCAACTATTATATGTTTTTTATTAGCATCCATAAATCTCTATGCTATAAATGATACTATTCAAAGTAAAAACATTGATGAGATTGTTGTTACCGGAACGCGCAATGAGAGTGATATCAGACATCTGCCAATGACCATCTCAACTCTGAACAGGGAACAACTTGATATAGAAAATAAAGTATCCATCTTACCTACTCTGAATATCCATGTACCCGGTTTCTTCTCAACCTCACGAGGAGTTTTGGGTTATGGCGTTTCGACAGGAGCATCGGGACAAATGTCGTTAAGAGGAATTGGAGGTGCGCCACAAGCCGGAGTTCCAACCTCCGCAATTCTCGTTCTTATTGATGGACACCCACAATATATGGGGCTTATGGGGCATCCTATTGCCGATGCATACCTGACAAATAATGCCGAACGTATTGAGGTTCTACGTGGTCCGGCTTCGGTTCTTTATGGCTCAAATGCAATGGGAGGTGTTATTAATATTGTAACACGCAAAAGTAAGGAAGAGGGCATATTTACCCACGCTAATATTGCCGGTGGTTCATACGGAACATTTACAGGCGAGGCCTCAAATACGATAAAACGGGGGGCTTTTACCAATGTGATTAATGCGCAATATAGCCGTAGTGACGGACATCGCCCCAATATGGGATTTGAACAATACGGCGGTTATATCAAGATAGGATATGAAATAAATGAGCGATGGAAGAGTTGGGGAGATGTAAATATTACCCACTTTAATGCCTCAAACCCCGGCGCAGTAAGCGACCTTTACATAGACAATGACCAACGCATAACTCGCGGAGTTGCAAATTTTGCCATTGAAAACAGATATAAAAGGAGTTCCGGAACAATAAGCGGATTTTATAATTGGGGAAAGCACTGGATTAATGATGGATATAAGCCGGGTGAGTCTCCTCTTGACTATCGTTTCAATTCAAAGGATATGATGGCAGGAGTACAACTCTACCAAAGCTCCGAACTCTTTACAGGTAACAGAATAACCTTAGGATTTGACTATTTCCACTTTGGAGGCAAGGCCTATAACAGATTTGACGATGGAGAAAAGAGTATTACTGCCGATAAAGCCATGGATGAGTATGCCGCATATATTGATATTCGCCAACACATAAAGAGTTGGTTGACAATTAATATCGGAGGGCGTATGGATCACCACTCACACACAGGTACTGAATTTATACCTCAGGGTGGAGTTGCACTGCATTTGCCACGTCAAACAGAGGTTAAAGCGATGGTGGGCAAAGGATTCAGGAATGCTACAATTCGTGAAATGTTTATGTTTCCCCCGCAAAATCCGGATTTACAACCGGAAGAGTTGTGGAGCTACGAACTATCATTCAATAAAAACGCCCTTGATGGCAGAGTTAAATTCGGAGCAAATCTATTCTATATCAATGGCAAAAATCTGATAATGCGTTTACCCAATCCTAATGGTAGCGGCATGTTAAACCAAAACTCCGGCAAAATTGAGAATTGGGGCGCAGAGGGTGATATTGCTTGTACAATTAACAACTCATGGTATGTTTTTGGAAACTATAGCTGGCTCAACATGAAAGAGCCACTCCTGGCATCGCCAGAACATAAATTATGCGGAGGAGCTATTTTCAATAAAAAGGCATGGAGAGTTTCTGCAAACATACAATATATCAATGGATTATACACCGACCTGACTACCAGAAGCAAAGAGGCATTTGTTTTAGTAGAGATGCAATCCGAGTTCTCGATTGCCAAAGTTGCAACTCTATACATAAAGGGCGAAAATATTCTGGCTCAAAAATATGAAATAATGGCAGGCTACCCTATGCCCAAAGCAACTTTTATGGGAGGTATTAAGTTTAAACTTAAAAATAATTAACACTATTTAAGGGTAATTCTTTCAATAGTATTTGCATTACTGCCAAATGTAAAATAACTTTGCAGTGGATGTTAATAATTTAAATTGTAGGAGTATGTCATTTTTCAGAGTACTATTATCAATCATATTTCCACCACTGGCAGTATTAGACCGCGGATGTGGCTCAATATTGATTGTAACACTGCTTACGGCAGCCGGATGGATTCCGGGAGTAATCGGTGCGTTGGTTATCTTAAATAAGCAGGAGTAAAATCCTGCTCTATTTTTATCGGGTAAGAAACTCTATAAACTTTTCACCAAATATACTATAGAGTGCCAAACAACCGGCAAAGCGAATAGCCTTACCTAAAAATATAAATATCAAACACTTAACAAAATCCAAGCGATAAAAGCCCAGACCAATGGCAAATACATCGCCTATGAATGGCAACCAGCACAAAAGGGCAAGCCAGACTCCATATTTATCAATTTTGGCCTTCTGCTTTTCCAGTTTTTCACGCGAGACATGCAACCAACGCTCTATCCACTCCCATTTGCCCAGATATCCCATACCATAGGATGTCAGGCTTCCCAAAGTATTTCCAATAGTCGCAACTATATATGTAGCTATGGGATTGCATCCGGCAAGCAATGCTGTTATCACCAAAATTTCAGCACTGAATGGTATAACGGTTGCTGCAAGAAAACAGGAGATAAAAAGTCCTGCCAAACCCCAACTCTGAATGAATTCCAACTCCATGTTGATACAACGATATTAATTTTACAAAATTCGCAATAAAAAATCATTTTACATATTTTTCCACCTATTATTATTACCTTTGGGTAATAATTAATTGCATATACGATAAGTTATGACACAAGTTTGGATAAGTGCATTGGGGTTATGTGGAGCATCGCTCATTGGATCGCTCATTGGGATGAGTTTCAGAAACTTGTCACACAAGTGGAATGATATCATAATGGGTTATTGCGCAGGTATTATGCTTGCAGCATCGATAGTAGGTCTGATAATTCCCGCCGCCGAAGGCGCCGGACGCGAGGGGTGGTGGATGGTTGCAGCAGGTGTAATTACGGGTGCTCTATTCCTGAATCTGCTTGATATGCTCACCCCACATCTGCACGTTCTTACGGGTATGGAGCCGGAACAGCACTCACACAATGCCCATATCAACAAAGTACTGCTATTTGTACTTGCTATAGCCCTTCACAAACTGCCGGAAGGGATTGCCGCCGGTGTAGGTTTTAATGACAATGAGAGCGGAGCTGCTTGGTCGGTAACAATAGGTATCGCCCTGCAGAATATTCCCGAGGGTATGGTAATAATATCACCTCTGCTTCTGGCAGGAGTGAGCAGAATAAGAACACTGGTTATCTCGTTGGCTATAGGTCTGCTTGAAATTATAGGGGTATGGATTGGATTCGGAATGGGAGCCATATCGCAATTATTACTTCCTATAATGCTTGCCTTTGCCGGAGGAGCAATGCTCTACGTGGTAAGCGATGAGATGATTCCAGAAACACATGCTCATGGCTACCAAAAGGTGGCGACCTATGCCCTGCTGATTGGTTTTATGACATTATTGTTTATTGATCTGTTTTTGGAGGGATAAATGTTAATTGATATCAAAAGAATTACTACCTTCGTGCAAAATAAAAATCAACAAAATATGATAAAATCACTACGTACAATTGCGATATTAATTGCGACATTTGCAATTAGCATATCGACACTATTTGCTCAAGAGCGTTTGCCGGAATATCTTCAGGCAGAGAAGTTTACACAAGCAAAACTGAATACCATGCTATTCTCTACCGGCATTGATCCACACTGGTTTCAAAAGGGTAACAACTTTTGGTACTCATACAAAACAAGTGAAGGAGTTTTCTGGTATGTTGTAACTCCATCATCACGCAAACAGGAGTTGCTCTTTGACCGCGAGGAGATGGCTGCACAGTTGACCGAGATTGTAAAAGATCCGTACATCGCTCAGAATCTGCCTATCCGAAATCTGAAGGCTGACGAGGATGGAAAGACCTTCACTTTCGAGGTTAAATCATCTATCGACTCTACCTTCCACTTCTCATACGACTACACCACACGTAAGCTAACTCACGTAAAGGATAAAGAGAAGGAGCTGAAACGCCTTGGCTGGGGTTCGGTATCGCCAGATAAGAAGTATGTTGTATATGCAAAAGATTTGAATCTTTATAAGATGAGTTACGAGGATTATCAGAAAGCCCGTAAGGATGAGAAAGATACAACTATCGTAGAGATACAGCTTACAACCGATGGTATGGAGCATTTCGGTTATGGAATGCCACATAAACGTATCAATACCGATAAACTGTTGGATGGTAAACGTAAAGGTGTTTACGGATTATGGTCGCCCGATTCAAAACACTTTGTTACCATTTTGACAGATAACAGAGCAGTGAAAGATTTGTGGGTTATTAACGTAATGTCAAACCCTCGTCCAACTCTTGAGAGTTATAAGTATCAGATGCCTGGCGAGAAGGAGAGTCCGATTGAGCATCTTATCCTTTTTGATATGGAGAATAATACCAAAAAGGAGATTGATACATACGCATTCAAGGATCAATCACTGGATTTTCAGTACAGAACTCCACTTAAAAAGGAGCGTGATATGGAGTTCCGCCCATCAATCTGGGTTGGAGATAATAATACATTCTATATAAATCGAAGCAGTCGTGATCTGTACAGAATTGATATATGCTCATATACAATTGGTCAGGACACTTTGGTACCTTTGATTGAGGAGCGTATGAACACATATCAAGAGACTCGCAGATTGAAGGTGATTAACAATGGCACCGAGTTGATTCAGTGGAGCGAGCGTGACGGATGGGCACACCTGTACCTATATGACAATCAAGGTAATTTGAAGAACAGAATTACCAAAGGCCCATGGCATGTTGAGGATATTGTCAGTGTTGACGAGAAGGCAAGAGTTGTCTATTTTAAGGCTAATGGAATGAACGAGGATGAAAATCCGTACTACGAGCACCTGTACAGAATCAATCTTGATGGTAAAGGTTTAAAACAAATTACCCAGGGAGACTATTTCCACGACACAGAGGTTGATGACGACGCACGCTTTATTGTGGATAACTACTCTCGCGTTAATACAATTCCAAGAACATCGCTTCTTGACAATAACGGTAAAGAGGTGATGCTTTTACAGGAGGCCGACTTCTCACAACTATTTGCCGCAGGATATAAATTCCCCGAGCCATTTGTTGTAAAGGCTGCTGACGGAGTTACCGATCTGTATGGTGTAATGTACAAACCATTCAACTTCGACTCTACTGCCCTATATCCGATTATCGATTATGTATATCCCGGACCACAGGTTGAAGCTACCACATATCCGTTTACACGTATGAGTCCTCGCACAGACCGATTGGCTCAGGCCGGATTTATTGTAATTACAGTAGGACAACGAGGCGGACATCCAAGCCGCTCTAAGTGGTATCATAACTTCGGTTACGGAAATATGCGCGACTATCCATTAGCTGACCACAAATATGCAATTGAGCAATTGGCAAACCGCCACTCATTTATTGATATTAACCGTGTCGGAATTCATGGACATTCAGGAGGAGGATTTATGAGTACCGCTGCAATGTGTCAATACCCTGATTTCTTTAAGGCAGCAGTTTCATGTGCTGGAAACCATGACAACAATATCTATAACCGCTGGTGGAGTGAAACTCACCACGGAGTTAAGGAGAAGGTTGTTGACGGTGACACAACTTTTGTCTACAAGATCAGCACCAATCCACAGATTGCGGCCAAATTGAAAGGCCACCTTCTATTGGTTCACGGAGATATTGATGATAATGTCCATCCCGGAAATACAATGCGCGTAGTCAATGCTCTTATAAAGGCAGGCAAACGTTTTGATATGCTGTTACTTCCGCAACAACGTCACGGTTTCGGTGATATGAACGAGTATTTCTACTGGAGAATGGTTGATTACTTCTCTGAGCACCTGAAGGGCAAGAGCGAGCACTCAGTTGATATTCCAAGAAGATAATTTAGCTTTAAAATATGGCAAATTCCATAATAAAAAAGATAGCTATGGCACTCATTGAGTGTCATAGCACTTTTCGTAAAATCGAATCGCCCAAACTGATTATGACACTTCTGGTCAAAAACGAGGAGGCGATGCTGGAGCATAATCTTATATTCCACAAGAGCATGGGAGTCGATGGGTTTATCATTACCGATAACAACTCTACCGACTCAACCCCCGCTATTATAGAAAAATATAAGAGACTGGGATGGGTACTGGAGACCATAAACGAACCTGCAACCAACTATGAACAGAAGGAGTGGGTTGACAGAATGATATGGATTGCCAAACGAAAATATAAGGCAGACTGGATTGTAAATGCTGATGCCGATGAGTTATGGTACACCCCAAGCGGAAATCTCAAAGATGTATTGACAAATATCAATGCTAACGTGGTAAATGTTGAGATGCGCAGTGTATATCCCGATGAAGGTAAAACATTTTACGAGTGGGACAAAACCATCAAGGCAGTTGCAAATCCTGAAGAGTACGATTTATCAACATACTCTATTTTTGAGCGACAAAACAAGAAGGTTATACACAGAGCAGCTGGATATATTCAAATTTCAATGGGCAACCACAAGGTGTCAATGTTTCCCAAAAGGAGTATTGATGGCAAAGTTATAGTTTACCACTATAACATTCGTGGCAAAGAGCCATTTATGGCAAAGATGATAAATGGAGGCAAGCAACTGGAGCAACACAAGGGGCGACACGGTGGCCGCCACTGGCGTTACTTCTATAATCTTTACAAAGAGGGTAAACTTGAGGCCGAGTATGCCAGAGTTATAGGTGCCAATAATTTTGACCGTCTGGTAAATGATGGTTACATCAATATTGACAACACTATTCCCAAGTTCTTTAAGCACCACCCCGTCCAAAAGTGAGGTAGGTGACTAATGACAAAACAGATAAAACAAGACCGACGAGCGACTCATAGGGGATTAACCTGAGTCGCTCTTTTATTCCCATCTCTACAGCTCCTCCGGTAGCATGGAAAAAGGAGCCATGAGGCAGATGATCAAGAACTGTAGCTCCTGCATTTACCATTGCAGCTCCCCATAGCGCTGCTACTCCAGCAGATAGAATTGTTGGCGCGAATGATGCAGAAGCTATTGTAGCTCCTGCCGTTGTTGAGGCAGTTGCTGCCGACATCACTGCTCCTGATAACGGAGCCATTACAATTCCTGCAGATTCTCCACTCCCCATAAATGATATTAACAGATCGGTCAATGAAGAGGCCTTGATAATTCCGGCAATAGCACCGGTACTTACCAATAGTACAGCAACAACAGACATCTTCTCCAATCCAAAAGTAAGACTTTCTGCAGTTTTATTCCAGCGCCCGGTAGCTATAATCCCAACAACTCCTCCGATTGGAAGAGCGATAAGAGGATCAACCGATATTCCAACTACCGGTCGTAATGCAAGGAGCAGAATGACCACCAATGGGCCTGCTATGCTCGCTATAAACGATGGAAGTCTCTCTTCACTCCCCCGCTCTCTATTCGCTGCAACTGTTTCAGCCTGACCTTTGGGCATTAACGGGATAATTAGATATACGGTTATCAACAGTCCCAATATAGCTGCACCAATATTGGCCATCATTACCGATGAGAGGGGTGCACTGAAATTCTCGGCAGCAATAATGGTATTGGGGTTTGGCGAGATGATATTTCCACATTTACCCCCACCAACCAGTGCCAGTAACATTTTAAATTTCGATACTCCCTGTCGCTCGGCAATCAATATGGCTATAGGAGCCACAGTTATAACAGCAACATCAACAAACACTCCTACTGCCGTCAATAACATTGTAGAGAGGGCAAGGGCAAGAAAAATATGTCTGCTACCAAGTCGTTCAACTATTGTTCTTGCTATCGAGGCTGCTGCACCCGTCTTTATCAGGACTCCTGATAAAACTCCGGCAGTTATGATTCTTACTATTGCCGGAGTAATATCCTTTACTCCCGATATAATATTACTGACCGTACTCTCAATACCCATTCCTCCTGCCAGACCTCCTGCAACTGCCCCCAACAAGAGACTATATACAGGCGACACCTTCCTCAGTATCAAGACTATTGCCAATAACAAACCTATTATTGCTCCTATTGCACTTATCATAACGTTCTAACTTGGTTTAATTTTAAAAGTCTGGCAATCTGTTCAGCAGTTCTGCTAACATTCGCTGTTGCGTAATCATACTCCATTGCCTGTTCAAGAGTTACAGGTTTGGCTAAAATGGGGAAGATTGCAGCAAATCCGCTGTTTCTCAACTCCTCGCAATCAGACAATGAACCTCCAATGGCAATGGTCGGTATTCCAATCGATGAAGCGATATCCAATACGCCACTTGGGGCCTTACCCATAACAGTCTGTCTGTCCAGTTTGCCCTCGCCCGTTATGACAAGTTCACTACTCTCTATCAGTTTTCTGAAATTCATTGCTCCCAAAACCATCTCTATACCTCGCTCCAATTTAGCGTTCAAAAAGGCTTTGAAGGCACCTCCCAGGCCACCGGCAGCCCCTGCTCCCGGTAAATTTGCAATATCAATTCCCAGATACTCCTTTACAACCCGGGCAAAATTTAACAGACCTGCATCGAGTTGTCTGACCATATCAGCATCAGCTCCTTTCTGAGGCGCAAAGATATATGCAGCTCCGTTACTACCGCAAAGAGGATTTGTAACATCGCATGCTATGGTAAAGTGAGCCTCGCTTAATTGCGACAAAACATTTGCATTATCAATTCTTACAACCTTGCCTAACGATTCTCCACACCCTTGAAGAAGATTACCTTTGGAATCATAGAAACGATAACCAAATGCCTCTAACATTCCCATTCCTCCATCATTGGTAGCACTTCCTCCTATTCCTATCAAGAAATTACGACAACCGCGATTAAGAGCATCCACAATCATCTCTCCGGTTCCAAAAGTGGTTGTCTTAAGCGGATTACGCTCGCTTGATAAAAGAAGTGGCAAACCGCTTGCTGCCGACATCTCGATAACAGCACTTTTACCATTCTCTATAATACCGTAACGAGCTACAATCTGCCGCATCAGAGGATCGCCAACTGTAACATCGATATACTCCCCTCCCAACGTCTGCACCAGGGCATCAACCGTGCCCTCGCCTCCATCTGCTATACTTACCTTATCAACTTTACACTCCGGGAACACTTTGTTGATTCCCTCCTCTACTGCGCACGCCACCTGATATGACGTTAGCGACCCTTTAAATGAATCTACTGCTACTGTTATATGCTTCATAATTTTAATTGTTTCGGTGCAAAGATATTACACAAAGAACGAATTCCGAAGTTAAAAAGTTTGAGAATATCATAAAAAAGAGTCGGTTCAAACACAGAACCGACTCAACTGCCAAAAAAAATGAGTTATGAAAACAAAACTTGCTTATTGTATCTCAAGCATTTTCTCCAATTGCATCAAAGTCACTGCCGTGAAGTAGATTGAACTTGCCTCAAGCGTGCGAAAATGGTCACGCATAAATTGACAAGCAGCTTTAATATCTTCACTACCGGCGTTCCTAAATCTACTTTCAAATGACATTAAAAGCCACTCTTTCTGTGCTGCTGTCAAATTCTCAAACTCTTTATCAGCCACCTTAAAGAAATTGGCATTATCACCTGTAGAGGTAACCTCAATAATATTATACATTGCCTTGTAACCTTTGGTATCAGCCATACCTTGCTTTGCAATCAATGCCTTAAGAGTTTTAAACTCTGTTTGGTTATACTCTTTATTTCCTGAGAAATAGTCACGCAATTCAGATTCAAGCAAACTCTTAATATTCTTGATGATAACCTCTTGTAATTCAGAAGTAAACTTACCCTTATTTTCAATCATAAAGGTTGCTTTAGGATCGGTTACAGATGATGTATAATTCAAACCATAGATAAAAAGGTTCTCTTTTGCTAATTTTTGTTCTGTTGTCAAACCATCAAAATAGTCATTA
>JAGBFU010000078.1 GCA_017936285.1 Marinifilaceae bacterium
AACGCAGAAGGCAAATTTATTTGCATTATGCTGAACCGACGCTGCGGAGCGAATGCAGAAACCAAGTTTACTTGGGTTATGCTGAGCCGCGAGGAGTAGAAGCACACGAAGTGTGGTTAACCGCCGCCGATTTTGCGGAAACACGCAGTGTTTGCGAATTAGGCACAGTTATGAGTTAGGAGTGAACAGGGAGTAGTCGAAGAAGCCAAATACTTCTGTTGATAGCTCGCCGGTCCATCCGCTTTTGGCGTTGACACCACACTGTACTTTAACAAAATCGATATATTTCAGCTCAATAGGGTTGCCCGCATAGTCAATGGCATTGGCTATATCGAAATGGTTGCTGTTTTGTTGGGCATTACTGTTGCTGTCGCTGCTTAAACGGTCTATGGGACTGAAGTTATCGGCATACCCCCACTCATATTCAGGTTGAATCCATAATGCTCCGTTGCCCGATTTGTCGTAGTTGCGTGCCTCCAAGCGTGTTCCGTACAGGGTGTAGCTATCTGTCTGAATCCAGGCAGGGTAGTAGAACTCCTGTTTATGGTATTCGCTCAGGTAATCAATCTGACCGCTGTTGCCAAGATTATCACTCCATAGAACCGGCATATCCGGAGCCACTGGCTTGTAGTATGTTACAGCGTAATCTTGAATCGTACCCTCAGCTCCTGTTTCGCAACCCTTTAGTTCATACCAGATATCATTAGGTTTCCCGTCGCCATTCTCGTCCTGCATAACCCAGACAATGCCGGGTTCTGATGAGCCGCTGAATGAGTTGCCTTTGATTGCAAAGTCGTAACCGTCATTATTGTCAATGCTGTGGTCAAATCCTGCTACAATATAACCTCCGAACCCTCCAAGTGAAACAAATTGTCCTGCTTTCAGGCGTCTCTCTGCATATTCAATTGCCTTTTCGGGCGAGGTCTCGGAACCATTGAATCCGCCTGTAAGAGTCTCGTTAATGAATTGTCCCGGAGCGGGCGTGTATTCATATACTTTGTTCCAATCGGAATGAGAAACCTCGCTCATAGGACGGTAGTATTTCCCCTCGGTTTCAGAGACATTTACTATCAGAGTTTCACTGAGAGTTAATAGCCCCTCCTTGTTCTCTTTTGTTGCGGTAACGTTGATTTGGTATATACCCTCGGATTCTGCAATGAATATAAGTTCGGCCTCTGTTGCATTAGCGACAATTCTGTTCTCGATTTTCCATTCATATGTACACTCCTCGGCATTGATAATCTCGGTTGGAGCAATACGTATAGTTCTTCCTGCTGAAGTGTTGTACTCCTTTTGTGCAAAATACCAGCTTACAGGAAGTTCTTCTGGAGTACATACCGTTATGCTAAAGTTAACAGTGTCAGCACCATCGCTGTTTTTTGCAATAAACTGAACCTCATGATTACCCAGCTCTTTTGCTTTAAAAAGATAAGTAAGAGTATCCGATACCCATACTCCGTCAAGATTCCAGCTATATGTTGTTTCAAGGCTGTTCTCAGCCACGGTAGCTACAAATATTTTGCTGCTCCCAATCCCCATCAATATAGGAATATTGCTTCCGGCAACAGATGCATATGGAATTTCACGTTCCATAACCTCGATGCGAATCTCTTCTGAAGCCTCGCCACTATCTGTTGTAACAGTAATTGTTATATAGTATGTGCCGGGAGTGTTGTTACTATAGATTAATGCAGGTGAGTTGCTAATCTCATTGCCATCGGAGCGCCATGAATATATTGCTTCTTCTGAATATTTATACGATGGAGAGATTCGTAACTCATCGCCAATCTTCACTGTATAGATACCACTCTCATTATCCAGGGTAATCTCAGGGGCAGAGGTGGTTGTTATCACCTCGTCCTTGTTGCAGGACGAGGCGATAAGCATAGCAAAAAAGAGAATGTATGTTAATTGTTTCATGGTCTGTTTTTAGAAACGTACAGCAATGTCATCGTAAGCGAAGTAGGCAGGGAATGCCATGCCATAACCATTATCCAAATCGTCGGTGTATGCAAAATTGAAGGCAACTCTTGCTACTTTACCTAATGATGAGAGGTCAAATTTTTCCCATGTGGTTATCATGTTTATACCCTCGTTCAATGGAAATTCAACTCTGCCAACCTCATTGTCATTAGTATCAAATCCAATTGCAACAATGGATACTTGTGAATCATCGCCCATAGGTTGATTGAATCCGTCGCCATATAGACCGGAATTCAAACCATAACATGTATTTGTTATGTACATATGGTCAATGATACGCTCAATGCCATCGGCAAATGTTAATGAGGCGAGAATAGGATCGTATATGCCTGAGTTGAAATAGTCCTGATAACCATTATGAATACAGAAGTTTGATGAGCCGTTGTGTCCTCCGATAGGTATTGCAAACTGAAGCTCATACCAGCCATTGTGCCCCTCTGGCAGAGTTGTGTAATCCTCAATTACGTAGTTTGATATGGCGTGACCTCCACCCCAGTATGGTGTCTGGAATTCATGATAGAGTTCTGTGTTATTCTCGTCATACCAGTAGTATGTATCCACATTGTAGTTGTTGTATGTAAGTGAACCTCCATATTGTGAATCATCTACCAAATCGCTCCATGTGTTAATAGCTTTACCGGCATAATCCAATGAGTATGGGGAGAATTCTGCGTCCTCGTCCTCGAAAGTCAATGTGCGCAGTTCGTATGCGCTTACATTCAATTTTACGATAAGACTTTTGTTGTTTTCAGAAACGAGGGTAATTGCAATAACTCCCTCTCTTTCGGCAAAGTTATTCTCGATAGCAGGAGCTGTGATTGTCAATAGACCATTATGGTAGTCAACTCTCCATCCGTCGGGTTTTGCTATTGCGTATTGAGCTACATTTCTCTCGTTTACATTTAGAGTAATGGTTTTGCCAAATTCAAGACCAATGGTTGTAGCGCCATCTATTTCAAAAGTCGGTGTGCTGGCATCGTAACGGGCAATTGTTAGTTCGGTTCCGTCGTGAAGGGTAAATGTTATGTATTGTTCGTTGCTTGTATTAACTCCTGCGAAGAATGAATCTCCGCTTGCGCCAGGAGCTCCTTGTGTGCCCTCGGCAACAACACCGGTAGATTCCCATGTTTTGCCGTTGTCAACGCTTGTCTCCCACTCTTTGGTTATTTCGTTGATGCGAATCTGTGGGGCAATAGCATCGGTAGCTGAGGCTTTAATGGGGCTGCCATTGTATAACATTAACTCGCCGTCAAGTGTCCAGTACAAGTTACCATCCTGCTCTGTAACCGAAATTGCAGGAGCATTGGTTCCATTCGTACCATTTGTTCCGTCAGTTCCGTTGATGATTTGTGCTTTGTTGCCATCTGAGAAGTATATTTCATAACCATTCTCAATCGGTGTAACACTTGTGATTGTAACTGCAGATTGCAGGGTTGAAACCAGTTGCTGAAGGGTGGCAATGTTGGTGTTTGCTGTAGTAACCGAGGATTCAAGAGTCTCAATTCTATCCTCCATTCCATTGAGTGAATCCCATAATTTCTGGTCATCGTACTCACAACTTTGTAGTAGTAAACCTGCCACTACAACAGCCGAAAAAAATACTCTTTTCTTCATTTTTGATATGTTTTAAGTTAAAAAAATCCGCATCCCTGGTCGGATACGGAGCAACTCAAAACATATCTACTTTTATACCTTATTATATAGGCAGATTACTGTAGGTAAACTGTTTTGATCTTTTACCCGTAATCCTGCAGGCTATGAATCTATGTTGTAAATAGCAGGTCTTCTGACTTATTCCTTGCATTGAGCCTTCCCGGTTTTACCAGTGACATTTACAATGCCATTTTGCGGAACTTACAGCAGCAGGTACTGTTTAGGATTCTCACCTAATTCCCTTTTAATTCCAGTGTCAAACGTCCTGTGTCGCTTGACAAAACGGAAACTTTTACAGACACAAAGGTATATCATTGTGTTGGAAAATGCAAACTGTTATCTCTATTTTTTTTTGTGTTGTTATAAAAATTTTTTGGCATCGTAACCTTCGCAGAAAAGAAGGTCCAGAATGCTCAGGTTTGGAGCAAATGGATGTTTGTCTGAAAAGACCTGTCTGTATGGTGTTGCAGTGAATTCTGAATCATCGATTCTGTGTGCAGCTTTTGGGTGAATTCCATACCTGAAATCTGCAATATCGGATGGGTATTCTTTGATAAAATCGGTGGTAGGAGTGAGCTCTTTTTTTATGCGTAGCAGATCTAAAACAGTCTCGAGTGCAACATTGTTTAAATCTAATAACCACTTATCTTTTCGCTCAAAAATTGGGGCAATTTCATCGAAGAAATAGTCGTAGTATGGGGCACTGGTATAGGCACTTTTAATTCCCTTTAAATGTAACCTTTGCCATGGGGTTATATAGTTGATTTTCATCTCTTTGATGGGTAGTCCGCTGTTTGCATGATCAACAGGGACTGTCAATGGTAAAACACCATTTGCCGTCATTATTTCGCACCTGTTTCGATAGCTCTGTTTGCAAAAATTTTCCATCACCTCAAGTTCGATTTTTTCGGCACGAAAAATTTTTGAAATGTATTGAATCGGAGGAAAGTATGCGGTGCTTAAAATGACTTTTTCCATGGCTTGATTTTTGATTGTTACATCGTACTGTTTTCGAATGCAAATATATTAAATCAAAACTTTAAATTTTGAATTTTACGCATTTTTGAGTGAAATTTAGAGCGATGTTTTGTTTCGAAATCGTTTTACAGCAATTGTGAATTTTCGAAATTCCAATGTTTTAACTTGTGTGAATCTGATTTCAAACGTTTGAAAATTCTCTTTTGGGATTAATGCAATCGTTTCGCACGATTATTTGGGACATATTTGTTGTTTTATTTTATAACTATCTCATTTTGTTGTAATTTAGTATCTGGAAATTGAGCATAAAATTGACTGAAATAATTTAGTGAATTTTTGTTAAATTTTTTTTTGAGGATTATTTGGATAATGCTAACGTTTGCACTACTTTTATGAAAAATTTTAAGCAAGCCATGAAGATAGGAGATTTGAGTCTCGGATTGATAGATAACGATCCGGGTTTGAAACCTTTTGAAAGGGTTTTGATTGATAGATACAGACAGGTAGTGTTGAAGGAGTTGGAGTTTACCAACGGACAGCGTACATTGGCTGATTGTTGTAATACCCACCTGTACTATGGAATGCATGCTGAGCAGGATTATTGGGTTTTCCGAGAGTGGGCACCTAATGCAACTGCAATCTATTTGAGCGGAGAGTTTAACGACTGGTATAAAACCGAGGCTCGTTTTGCTTTGAATCCGGTTGGCGGTGGCAATTGGGAGATACGTGTTCCAAAGGATGTGCTCAAGCATGGCATGTTGTATCGATTGTGGGTTGAGTGGAATGGCGGTGCAGGATATCGTTTGCCAAGTCATGTGGTTCGTGCTGTTCAGGATGAATATACAAAGATTTATTGTGCTCAGGTTTGGGATCCAAAACCATTCAAATGGAATAAAACCAAGTTGCCAAAGTTGAAACATCCGTTGATATACGAGGCCCATATCGGAATGAGTACCGAGTTGAAACGTGTTTCAAGTTTTGAGGAGTTCAGAGCATACGTGTTACCACGAATTGTAAAGGCCGGATATAATACAATTCAGTTGATGGGAATACAGGAGCATCCTTACTATGGTTCGTTCGGATATCAGGTTAGCAACTTCTTTGGAGTGAGTTCAAGATTTGGTACACCTGAGGAGTTGAAAAAGCTTATAAATGAGGCTCATAAGAATGGTATTCGTGTGATTTTGGATTTAGTCCACAGCCATGCAGTGAAGAACGAAGAGGAGGGATTGAGCAATTTTGCCGGAGATCTGTCTCAATATTTCTACGAGGGTGAGCGAGGAGAGCACTCTTTGTGGAACTCTCGTTGTTTCAATTATGGCAAGAACGAGGTCATAAGTTTCTTGTTGTCAA
The DNA here is from genome assembly GCA_017936285.1 of Marinifilaceae bacterium. GTDB lineage: Bacteria > Bacteroidota > Bacteroidia > Bacteroidales > Marinifilaceae > RGIG9079. The sequence goes on from JAGBFU010000078.1 coordinate 5,968, forward strand.
ACTGCAAATATTGGCTTGAGGAGTACCATTTTGACGGATTCCGTTTTGATGGAATTACAAGTATGTTGTATTGGGATCATGGATTGGGACGTGATTTTACCGAGTATAAGTACTACTACGATGGAAATCAGGATGCCGACGCAATTACTTATTTGTCGTTAGCCAACAAATTGATCCATCAGGTTAATCCGGATGCAATTACGATTGCAGAGGATATGAGTGGAATGCCGGGGCTTGCCTCTCCGATTAGTGAAGGGGGTATCGGTTTTGATTACCGAATGAGTATGGGTGTTCCCGATTATTGGATTAAACTTATTGAGGATAAGCGTGATGAGGATTGGCATGTGGGCGATATTTTCTATGAGTTGACCAATAAGCGCAAAGAGGAGAAGACTGTGAGTTATGTTGAGAGTCACGATCAGGCCATGGTCGGAGACAAGACCGTAATTTTCCGTCTTCTTGATAAAGAGATGTATGACCAGATGTCTGTATTCCGAGGCAATCTTGTTGTATCGCGAGGCATCGCCCTTCATAAAATGATTCGTCTGCTTACAATTGCGACGGCAGGTGACGGATATTTGAATTTTATGGGTAATGAGTGGGGACACCCCGAGTGGATTGATTTTCCTCGTGAAGGAAATAACTGGTCATATGACCATGCACGTCGCCAGTGGAATCTGGTGGATGATCCGACTTTGAAGTATCAATATCTGGGCAAGTTCGATCAGGCAATGATAGAGTTGATTGCCGGTGAGAATGTGCTTGATGGTACACCGGATCCTATTGTAAGAGATATAGATAGACAGATATTGATTTTTAAGCGTAAAAATTGTATCTTTGCGTTCAATTTCTCGGCATCCACCTCATACACCGATTACGAGTTTGGAATGGAGCCGGGTAAGTATTGTCTATTGTTGGATACAGATTCTAAAGAGTTTGATGGTAACGGCGAGATAGACAGCACTATAGAGCATTTTACCCAGCCCAAATATGGAAAAAATATCTTGTCTCTGTATCTGCCTGCTCGTACAGCGATGGTATTGAAAAAAAATGATTAAAAAGAACATAAATAAAATACAAAATGGCCTATTTGAACTTTAACAAAGATGAATTGGTAAATTTAGAGTACTCTCTGCACAGAGAATTTCTGGCAACTAACCGTGCAGGAGGTTACCTTTCATCAACAATCGTATGTTGCAACACACGTAAGTATCATGGCTTGTTGGTTCTTCCTATCGAGAATTTCGGTGGCGAGAATCATGTTTTGTTATCTTCTCTGGACGAGACTGTTATTCAGCACGGACAGGAGTTTAACCTGGCAGTACACCGTTGGCCCGGAAATTTTGAGCCTCGTGGACACAAGTACATCGTGGATTTTGAGTACGAACCAATCTACACAATGGTGTATCGCGTTGGAGGAGTGCACTTGAAGAAAGAGATTATTTTGGTGCATAATGAGGCTCAGGTTATGATTCGTTATACATTGCTTGATGCTCACTCTGCTACAACATTGCGTTTGAAACCATTTATGAATTTCAGAAATGTTCATGTGTTGTCAAAGGCAAACATGAATGTAAATACAAAGTATCAGACTGTTGATAATGGAATTGCAACTTGCATGTACGAGGGATTCCCTCAGTTGAAAATGCAGTTGAACAAGGCTAATGAGTTTATTCCAAATCCGGATTGGTACTACAATGTTGAGTATTTGCAGGAGAAGGAGCGTGGATACGATTATCAGGAGGATTTGTATAGCCCAGGATATTTCGAGTTCCCTATCAAGAAGGGTGAGAGTGTTGTCTTCTCAGCTTCTATTGATGCAACTACTCCAAGCAGATTTAAATCAAAATTCCAGAAGTTGCTGGAGGATAGAAGTCCTCGTGACAATGCAACCCACTGTCTTAGATACTCTGCATCTCAGTTTATCATTAAGCAGGGAAAGAATACCGAGATTATGGCCGGTTATCCATGGTTCGGTTCTTGGAGTCGCGACACTTTTGTTTCTCTACCGGGAATTACCATATATGGAACTCCTACAGCTGTTCGCGATACCTCTGTATGTAAGGCAGTTCTTGATACCATGACAAAGCGTATGAAGGATGGTCTTTTCCCAAATATGGGAGGTGCATATAACTCAGTTGATTCATCAATGTGGTACTTCAAGGCTATCCAGGAGTATGGAAAGGTTTTGAAGGATGACCAAGAGGTATGGAAATCATATGGAAAGTGTATGAAGCAGATCCTTACTGCCTTCAGAAACGGTATCAGCGAGTATGTAGGTATGCATCCAAATGGCTTGATCTGGGCTAAAGAGCCGGGTAAAGCATACACATGGATGGATGCTGTTGTAAACGGAGAGCCTGTTACACAGCGCGGAGGTTATGCTGTTGAGGTGAATGCTTTGTGGTACAATGCTATTTGTTATACATTGAAACTTGCAGAGGCTAATGGTGATACAACCTTCGTTAAGAATTGGTCTCATATTGCAGATTTGGTTAAGGATAGCTTCGTTAAGACTTTCTGGGATGAGGAGGAGTATTATCTTGCAGACTATGTTGACGAGAATGGTAAGAATATGTTCATCCGTCCAAACCAGATTTTTGCATGTTCATTGGAGTACAGCCCAATCTCTGATAACCAGAAGCAGGCTGTAATTGCTATAGTTCAAAGACACCTGTTGACACCTAAGGGACTTAGAACATTGTCTCCAAGAAACCCACTATATAAGGGATTCTATCGTGGAGATCAGACCTCTCGTGACCTTGCTTATCACCAGGGAACTGTATGGCCATGGTTGATTGGTCCATATATGGAGGCTCAATTCCGTTTGCGTGGCTCAAGATTCCTTGATACAGCAAAAGAGATTATGGCAGGATTCCAGGAGGATATGACCGACTACGGTTTGTGTTCATTGCCAGAGGTATTTGATGGTAACCCTCCATACAATCCTAACGGATGTATCTCTCAGGCATGGAGCGTAGGAGAGGTGTTGCGAATGAAAGCGTTGATTGTAGATTATGGTCGTAAGAGATAATGACCGTTTGAGGAAATAATAAATTAATTGAAAATTATGAAGCCAAGAGTTCTAATGTTCGGTTGGGAGTTTCCACCTCATATTGCAGGAGGTTTGGGAACTGCGTGTCTCGGTTTGACCAGAGGATTGGCCAAGCAGGGCGTAGAGGTACTCTTCGTGATGCCTAAGGCTAGTGGTGATGAGGATCAGCGTTCTGCCAAGATTATCAATGCAAGTGATGTTGAGGCTCTATACGAGTTCAATACAATGGATGAGTATTGGAATAACATCAATTTCCTTGAGATTGGTTCAAACTTGCGTCCTTATATGGATCCCGAGACTTTCGAGAACGAGGTAAATACAAGCGTTCGAGGAGAGAAAGAGGGTCAGAAAATTTCGTGGAAAAATAAGTACCAGTTCTCTGGAAAGTATGGTGCAAACCTATATGAAGAGGTTGCTCGTTATGCACTTGTTGCAGCTACAATTGCTCAGCAGCAGGAGTTTGACGTAATCCATGCTCATGACTGGTTGACATATGCTGCAGGTATTGCAGCAAAGAAGGTATCTGGCAAGAAGTTGGTTGTACACGTTCACGCTACAGAGTTTGACCGTAGTGGTGAGAATGTAAACTCAATTGTTTACAATCTGGAGCGTCAGGGTATGATGGCAGCTGATACCGTTGTTACTGTAAGTAACTTGACAAGAAACATTGTTATAAATCGTTATGGAATTGATCCAAGCAAGGTTGTTACAGTTCACAATGCTGTTGACTTCCAGTCTTATTCAAGTATGGAGGTTGATCGTGGTGTTCCTGAGAAGATTGTTACATTCCTTGGTCGTATCACTTTCCAGAAGGGTCCTGAGTACTTTATCGAGGCTGCTGCTAAGGTTTTGAAGCGTTTCCCTAATGTACGTTTCGTTATGGCAGGTAGCGGAGATATGATGAATAGTTCTATTCGTCGTGTTGCTCAGTTGAAGATAGCTACAAAATTCCACTTCACCGGTTTCTTGCGTGGAGCTAATGTACAGAAGATGTTTGCACATAGTGACGTTTATGTAATGCCTAGTGTGTCTGAGCCATTTGGAATCTCTCCACTCGAGGCTATGCGTTCAGGAGTGCCAACTATCATCTCTAAGCAGAGTGGTGTTGCTGAGGTTTTGAAACATGCAATCAAGGTTGATTATTGGGATGTTGATGCAATGGCCGATGCTATTTACGGTCTGTTGGCATACCCTGCGTTGGCTCAGTTTGCAGGTAAGAATGGTTTGGATGAGGTGAATACCTTGAAGTGGGAGAATGCCGCATTCAAATTGAAGGGAATTTATGAGAATTTGATTGGATAACAATAATTAAAATTAAAATATTATGGATAAGAAGACTTTATGCTTGTACTTTCAGGTGCATCAACCAATCAGGCTGCGTCAATATCACTTTTTCGATATAGGAAAAAGTCATGATTACTATGATGAGTATGCAAACTACTCTTTCACAAGAAAGATTGCTGATCGTTGCTACTTGCCAATGAATAAGGTGTTGATGGATGTTATCGCTCAACACGGAGGTCAGTTCAAAGTTGCTTTCTCTATTTCAGGTATGGCAATTGAGCAGTTCCGTATGTATGCTCCGGATGTAATTGAGAGTTTCAAGGCATTGGTAAATACCGGATGTGTTGAGATTTTGTCTGAGACATATTCTCACTCATTGGCTTCATTGGTAGATGCAACCGAGTTCAAAAAGCAGGTTAAGCGTCACGATGATTTGATGAAGGAGGTATTTGGAGTTAAGCCTGTAACCTTCAGAAATACTGAGTTGGTTTACTCAGACGAGATTGGTGACATGGTAGCGAAGATGGGCTTCACAACAATGTTGACAGAGGGTGCTCGTCACATACTTGGATGGAAGAGTCCAAACTTTGTATATACAAACGTAATCAATCCAAAGTTGAAATTGTTGCTTAAGAACTATGGTTTGAGTGATGATATCGCATTCCGTTTCTCAGACAGAGCATGGGATCAGTGGCCATTGACAGCTGACAAGTATGCATCTTGGTTGGCTAATACAGCTAAGGATGGAGAGGTTGTAAACCTATTTATGGATTACGAGACATTCGGAGAGCATCAGTCTGCTGAGTCTGGAATCTTTGATTTTATGTACAACTTGCCAGAGGCTATACTGAAGACTAATCAGTTTGAGTTCTTGACTCCTGCTGAGACAGCCAAGAAGCACCAGCCAGTAGCTCCATTGCATGTACCTTTTGCTATCAGCTGGGCTGATGAGGAGCGTGACTTGACAGCATGGTTGGGTAATGAGCTTCAGAATGAGGCATTCGAGGAGTTGTATAAGATTAAGGCTCGCGTTGCTGCATTGAAGGATGAGGCTATCCAGAAGGACTTTGACTGCTTGCAGGCAAGTGATCACTTCTACTATATGTGTACAAAGATGTTTGCAGATGGTGGAATTCACAAATACTTCTCTCCATACGAGACTCCATATGAGGCATTTATGAACTATATGAATGTTTTGAGTGACTTGATTGCCCGTGTGAATCATAAAGAGAAGGATGCAATGAGTGCTGATGGAGAGGCACCTGTTAAAAAGAGAGCTACCAGAAAGAAGGCTGAAACTAAATAATTTATGGAGAGTATAGATCAACCATCGTATTTATTTGAAGTAAGCTGGGAGGTTTGTAATAAGGTTGGTGGAATCCACACTGTGGTTTCCACCAAAGCCTTAAACATGGTCAAGGAGTATGGTGCAAACCATATCCTTATAGGCCCTGACGTATGGCGAAACACTGATTATCCTAATCCGGAATTTACCGAGGAACCAAGATTGTTTCGTGCATGGAAAGCCAAGGCTGAAAGTGTAGGTTTAAGAATTAAAGTTGGACGTTGGAATATCAAGGGTAACCCAATAGTTATCCTTGTTGATTTTTCAACATTTATGTCTCAAAGAAACGAGATCTTCGCCAAGTTCTGGGAGGAGTTTAAACTTGATTCTTTGAGCGGACAGTGGGATTATATTGAGTCGGCTCTGTTTGGATATGCTTCGGCAAAAGTAATCGAGAGTTTTGTGCGTTTCCACGCAACATCGGGAACTAAAGTTGTAGCACATTTCCATGAGTGGATGACCGGTGCCGGAGTGTTGTATTTGCGTAGTGCAATGCCACAGGTCGGAACTGTATTTACAACCCACGCAACTGTATTGGGACGTTGTGTAGCAGGTAACTATCTACCTCTGTATGGTGATATGAAGAGCTACAATCCCGACGAGATTGCACATAGATTCAATGTTGTGGCTAAGCAGTCATTGGAGAAGTGTGCGGCCGTAAATGCGGACGCATTTACAACAGTCAGTGATATCACAGCTGTAGAGTGTGGTCATTTCTTAGGAAAGCAGGTAGATGTTGTTACTCCTAATGGTTTTGAGCCGGGATTTACCCCTGCTTCACAGGAGGAGTATGATATTAAGTATAGCGCTGCCCGAGAGCGTCTTGTTAAGGTGGCATCTGACGTTTTAGGAACAGAGGTTGAAAACGATACCGTATTTGTTGGTATTGGAGGACGTTATGAATTTAAAAATAAGGGTATCGATGTATTTATTGATGCATTGAGCGAGTTGAAAAACAACCCAGACTTAAAACGTAAGGTGGTTGCATTTATTTTGGTGCCTGGAGATCAGGTTGGACCAAATGATCCTGGTGCAAGCGGAAACCATATCTTAACTCACTATCTGAGATATCCTCAGTATGATGCTGTTCTTAACAGAATGGCAGAGAGGGGGTTATACAATAATCCGGATGACAAGGTAAAGGTAATTTTTGCTCCATCATATCTACAAGGTAATGATGGCGTATTCAATATGCCATATTACGATGTATTGATAGGAATGGATTTGACAGTATTCCCATCATATTATGAGCCATGGGGTTATACTCCAATGGAGAGTGTGGCATTTGCTGTTCCGACTATTACCACTACATTGGCAGGATTTGGTTTGTGGGTAAATGACTATTGTAAGGATGCTCACCCCGGAGTTGAGGTAATAGTAAGAGATGACTATAACAATTATGAAGTAAGCAATAAGATTGCTGCCAGTGTTTTGGCTTATACTACAAAGGATGCAAATCAGGTAAAGAGTATGCGTAGTAATGCCAAGGAGGTATCAAACATTGCTTTATGGGATAATCTGGTTGTATATTACAAAAAAGCTTACGAATTGGCACTTGAAAAAGCTATTAACCGATTAAACGAATTTAACCTTCAAGTGCAGGATACTAGTTCATATATGGAAAAACAATTGACAGTTAACAACCCTACTTGGGTGAGTGTTATGGTTCACCGTAACATCCCTGAGAAGTTGAAGGGTTTGGAGGAGATTTCTAAGAATCTTTGGTGGTGCTGGAACGATGATGCAAGAGAGATGTTCCGCATGGTAGATTATGAGGCATGGAAGAAGTTTGGACACAACCCAATTGCTATGCTTGATAGCGTTTCAATGAGTCGTTTGAAGGCTCTTGAGGCTGATGAGAAGTTTATGGCTATGCTTGATAAGGTATATGCTAACTTCAAGGCATATATGGCTGAGAAGCCAAATGCAACAGGTGGTGGTGTTTCATATTTCAGTATGGAGTATGCGCTTCACACATCTTTGAAAATCTATTCTGGAGGTCTTGGAGTATTGGCAGGAGACTATTTGAAAGAGGCTAGTGACAAGAATACCAAGATGCACGCAGTTGGTTTGTTGTACAGATATGGTTACTTTACACAGAAACTATCTGCAGCAGGAGATCAGGAGGCTGTATATGATGCTCAGGATTTCATGAAGTTGGCTGCTCAGCCAGTTCTTGATGAGAATGGTAACTTTATCTTGGTTACATTGCCATTCCCTGGCCGAACATTGTATGCAAGAATCTGGCGTGTAGATGTAGGTCGCGTTGAGTTGTATTTGCTGGATACCGATTTCGGTGACAATATCAAGGAGGATCAGAGTGTAACTCACCACTTGTATGGTGGAAACTGGGAGAACCGTTTGAAGCAGGAGTTGCTTTTGGGTTGTGGAGGTATTCAGGCTTTGAGAAAGCTGGGTATCTATAATGATACCTACCACTGTAACGAGGGACATGCTGCATTTATTGGAATTGAGCGTTTGAAAAACTATATCCAGGAGGATAACCTGACATTTGATCAGGCATTGGAGGTTGTAAGAAGTTCTTCATTGTTTACAACTCACACTCCTGTACCTGCAGGACACGATGCTTTCGACGAGGATATGTTGAGAACCTATATGTGGCACTATACAGACCTTTTGAAGGTAAATTGGGAGCAGATCATGGGATTGGGTAAATTGAATGGCTATGACCGTGGCGAAAAGTTCTCAATGAGTTTCTTGGCTGCTAATATTTCACAGGAGATCAATGGAGTATCAATGCTTCATGGTAAAGTGAGCCAGGATATCTTCAAGTGCATGTGGCCTGGTTATACCGCTGAAGAGAATCACATTGGTTATGTAACCAATGGAGTTCACTTCGAGACTTGGACAAATGCCGCATGGAAGGAGATTTACTATAAAGAGTTCGGTAAGGATTTTCCAACTCACCACTATGACAAGAGCTGTTTCGACGGTATCTACAATGTCTCTGATGAGAAGGTGATGTCTATCCGTACAAGCTTGAGAAAGAGACTTATTGATCGTGTTATCGAGTTGTTGGAGAGCGGAGTAACAAACTCATACTTTACACCTCGTCAGATTGTTAAAATTAAAGAGACTTTGCGTCCTGATGTTTTGACAATCGGTTTTGCTCGTCGTTTCGCTACATATAAGCGTGCTCACTTGTTGTTTAGAAACCTTGATCGTTTGAACGAGATTGTGAACAATCCTGAGCGTCCTGTTCAATTCATCTTTGCAGGAAAGGCTCACCCGGCAGATAAGGCTGGTCAGGATTTGATTAAGAGAATCGTTGAGATCTCTAAGTATCCTCAGTTCATCGGTAAGATTTTGTTCTTGCCTAACTATGATATGGATCTTGCTAAGTACTTGGTACAGGGAGTTGACGTTTGGATGAACATGCCTACACGTCCTCTTGAGGCTTCTGGTACTTCAGGAGAGAAGGCTGCGATGAACGGAGTAATGCACTTCTCAGTTCTTGACGGATGGTGGGTAGAGGGTTATCGCCCAGACGCAGGATGGATGTTGCAGGAGAAGAGAACATACGAGAATCAGGGATTCCAGGATGAGTTGGATTCAGAGACAGTTTACAACATTATTGAGGATGATATCGCTCCATGTTTCTACGATAAGAATGATGCAGGTATCTCACCAAGTTGGGTAAGCTTTGTAAAGAATACAATTGCTAAGGTTGCCTCAAACTTCACAACCAACAGAATGTTGATTGATTACGAGAATCAGTATTATAACCCACTATGTGAGCGTTATAACAAGATGATCGCAAACAACTACGAGTTGGCTAAGCAGGTAGCAGACTGGAAGAAGAAAGTTGCTCAGCAGTGGGAGCACATTGAGGTTATCGGATTCCAGTTCCCTGATAAGACTACCCAGACAATCGCTTTGGGAGGTTCATATAGCGCTAATGTTACTTTGGAGATTGGCGAGTTGGATATGAACGATTTGGGAGTTGAGTTGGTTTACGCAGAGCGTGAGAACGATAAGTTGAATATCAAGGCAACATATCAGTTCAATGCTGTTAGCCAGGCAGAGGGTAAGGCAATGTATCACATTGATGTTACTCCAGATGCTCCAGGTGAGCAGATGTTGGCTATCCGTATCTATCCTAAGCACCCTGCTTTGGTACACAGAATGGATTTCCCACTTGTTAAGTGGTTGTAATCAATAGTGTTATAGATAAATTTAGGGGCTGACCCAATTGGGTCAGCCCCTTGTTTTATAGCTTTTTTCTATATATAGATTTTGTCTTATCTATTTTATACCTGTTTGTTGAAGATCTCTTTGATACTTCCGATTGAGCTTAATATGCTGCTAGCCTCGTATGGCATATAGACTGTCTTGTTGTTCTGACCGCTTGTAATGTCGCGAAGTGTCTCAATGTATTTCACTGCCAACAGGTATGTGGCAGGATCGGTCTTGGTACTTGCAATAGCGTGTGCAACCTTTGCAATAGCCTCAGCCTCGGCCTCTGCCTGAAGAACTTTTGCTCCAGACTCTCCCTCTGCCTGTAGTAGCAGGGCCTGCTTCTCTGCCTCTGCAGCATTAATCTTTGAGGTTTTCTCTCCCTCTGATTTCAAGATGGCTGCAGTCTTCTCTCCCTCTGCCTTAAGAATCTCTGCACGGCGGTTACGCTCAGCCTGCATCTGCTTCTCCATGGCAACACGCACTGTTTCCGGAGGAGTAATGTCCTGTAACTCTACGCGATTAACCTTTACTCCC
>JAGBFU010000079.1 GCA_017936285.1 Marinifilaceae bacterium
AAAATGGCAAAACAACGCCAGGGTTAGCGTTGAAACGGAGAATTTCAATGTTGTTTTCATGGTAGGGAGAGGTTGTGGTTCGCTCTGCAATATAATATTAAATTTGCAGTATTGCAAGAGAAAGGAAAATTTTTGTAAAATCCTTCAATCCTACCCTGAAATAACAATAGAGTCTGTCGAGAATTAACCCGACAGACTCAGAAGAATGAACTATTATTTGAAACGAATGAATTAAATCACTCCCTGTGCCACCATTGCATTTGCTACTTTGATGAATCCCGCAATATTTGCACCCTTCACATAATCGATATAACCATCCTCGCGCTTACCATACTTGATACATGCGGCATGAATATCATTCATAATTCTGCGAAGACGCTCATCAACCTCTTGAGGTGTCCAGCTTAAACGCATAGAGTTCTGTGTCATCTCAAGACCAGATGTTGCCACTCCACCTGCATTTGAAGCCTTTCCCGGTGAATAAAGAATCTTAGCCTCCTGGAATGCCTGAATAGCCTCGGGTGTCGATGGCATATTTGCTCCCTCTGTTACACACATACATCCGTTAGCAAGCAACTTCTTAGCCTCCTCACCATTCAACTCATTCTGTGTTGCACATGGCATTGCAATATCACACTTTACACTCCAAGGACGCTCATTAGCAACATATTGAGCATGTGGATAGTGCTCTACATACTCGGAAATTCTTCCTCGATAGATATTCTTCAACTCGTAAATATACTCCCATTTCTCCATATCAATTCCCTCCGGATCATAAATATAACCATTGGAATCTGACATGGTAACAACCTTTGCTCCTAACTGTATAGCCTTTTTGGCAGCATATTGTGCAACATTTCCTGAACCCGAAATTGCCACAGTCTTACCGGCAAAGCTATCTCCACGAGTAGCCAACATAGCCTCGGCAAAATAGCATGCACCATAACCTGTTGCCTCAGGACGCATTGGAGAACCACCCCAATCTATTCCCTTACCGGTCAATGTTCCTGTGAACTCATTACGAAGTTTCTTGTATGTTCCAAACATATAACCAACCTCACGGCCTCCAACACCTATATCTCCCGCAGGAACATCTGTGTTGGCTCCAATATGGCGCTGCAACTCCATCATAAAGGCCTGGCAGAAACGCATCACCTCCATCTCACTCTTACCTTTAGGGTTAAAGTCGGAACCGCCCTTACCTCCACCCATAGGCAAAGTTGTCAAACTATTCTTGAAAGTCTGCTCAAAAGCAAGGAATTTCAAAATGCTTAAATTTACACTGGCATGGAAACGAATTCCTCCTTTGTATGGTCCTATAGCACTATTTTGCTGAACTCGGTAACCTTTATTTATTACTACCTCGCCCTTATCATTAACCCAAGGCACTCGGAACATTATAATCTTCTCTGGCTCAGCAATTCTCTCCAGTACCTTCATCTTCATCAAATGCGGATGCTTAACGATATAAGGGGCCACACTCTCTACAACCTCGCGAACTGCCTGATGAAACTCTGCCTCACCCGGATTTCGGGTTATAATCTCATCCATAAAAGAGTTAACATACTCCTCAACCATTCTATTGTTCTCCATAATATTAATGTATTAGTAGTTTAGTAAAAAAATATGTGGACAAAGTTACGGCCAATTTTACCTATTCTCCAAAAAGAATGGCTACTCATTTTTTACCTATTTTTGCGAATTTAGTATAAATCCAGGGTTAAAACGTTTTAAAAACAATTTCTTACTAAAAGACCAAAAAATAGGGTTCGGCAAGAGTGCCGAACCCTATATCTTAGTACAATATATTCTGTTACCACACAGAAACTCTTTGTTCTTTAGGAAGATACATAGTATTTGTAGAATCTACTCCAAAAGCCTCATACCACTCATCAATGTGAGGAAACTCACCATTGACACGCAATTCTGCCAATGCATGAGGATCTGTTTTGGTTCTACGCAATATCTCCTCATCTCGTATATTACATGCCCATACTCCTGCATTAGCAATAAAGAAACGCTGAATAGGAGTATATCCTGCATAATCCGGCTCCGGATTATCGGCTCTGGCATTTTTATACGCTTGTAGTGAGATTTGTAATCCACCATAATCAGCAATAGTCTCGCCCAATGTAAATTTTCCATTGGCAAAGACTCCCGGCAACACCTCGAATTTATCGAAATAGTCCGACATTACAGCAGCTCGCTTTGTAAACTGGGCTGCATCCTCCTCGCTCCACCAATTATTCAAATTACCATCTTTATCAAACTCTTTACCCTGATCATCAAAACCGTGTGTCATTTCATGACCGATTACTACTCCAATGGCTCCATAATTGAATGCATCATCTGCTTCAAGACTAAAGAATGGATATTGCAGAATTGCTGCCGGGAAACAAATTTCGTTAGTTGTTGGATTATAGTATGCATTAACAATCTGAGGATCCATCAACCACTCACTCTTATCAACCGGCATATTTACATCAGCAAGCATATCATCCATTGCAAAGCGTGAAGCACGAACTATGTTTGCATAATATGAATCTTTGGCAATCTTCAGCGCTGAATAGTCCTTCCACTCATCAGGATATCCAATCTTAACATAGAAGGCATCAAGCTTCTCAATTGCTCGCTGTTTCGTCTCACTACTCATCCATTCAAGATTCATAATTCGCTCTTTAAAAGCAAGTTGCAGATTCTCAACCAACTTTATCATACGCTCTTTTGCAGCTGCAGGAAAATACTTTGCAACATAAAGTTGTCCCACGGCATTACCCAGGCATGAATTAACAGTTCCCTGTGCATACTTCCATCTAGGCTGCATAACCTGCACTCCTGTCAATGTCTTGCCATAAAACTCAAAACTTGCATTTCTGAAGTCATCGCTCAAATATTTTGCTGCATTATCGATTACACACCACGACATATACGCCTTCAAAGCATCAAGAGACTCGCCGGCAATCAATTCACTCGCCCTCATTAATGGTTCCGGCTGTCCTAAATTCAATGAGTCGATAGAGATATTCAACTCCTTGAACAAACCGCTCCAGTTGATAGCAGGAATCTGCTCACTCAACTGAGATATGGTTACCATGTGATAATTCTCATACGGGCGACGCAACTTTACATTATCATAATGACTCTCGGCCAAAGATGTCTCTATGGCAATAATATGGTCTGCATTGCGTCCGGCTTGGGCAGCAGGAACATCGCACAATTCAAACATCCTGATAATCATATCTCTATATTTGGCACGAATCTCCTTTGATTTATCATCCTGATCCAGATAATAGTCACGATTGGCTAACGACAATCCGCCCTGATTTATGTTCATTATATTCATTGAACTATTCTGAGGATCCGCATTAACATAGAATCCGAAAAATGGCATTACACCGTTATGCATCAGCTCTGCCATTATCCCATTAAGCATCTCACGACTATCTATTGATGCGATTTTAGCCAACTGATCCTTAATTGGCATATATCCATCTTCATTCAATTTGGCAGTATCCATTGCAATATTAAAGAGGTCTGCTATCTTTTGGCCGGGAGTACCCTCTTCATTCTGCGCAGATGCAATCTCTTCAATAAGCTCTTTGATTCTGTCATCATTCAACTTACCCAAATATTCAAATATTCCGTAACGCGAATATTCATCAGTAATTGGATTTAACTTTTGCCATCCACCGGTTGCATATTGATAGAAATCATTGCCTGGAACTGCAGTTGTATCAAGATTACTCAAAGCAATTCCCCTCTCCGGATCACCTTCACTCACCTTCGGTGCACACGCACCAACTCCAATAGCCAAAGCTATCATAGGTAAAAAAACTCTTTTATTCATAATTAATTCACTATTCACCTTTCACTTTCCCCTCTTCAACTTACTCACTTCTAACTCCTAACTGCTCACTCCTAACTTGTAAAAGCTCAAACTTTACCGTAACCCTGTAATCCAATTTGATATTGCTGAACTCGGGCGAGTCGTAATTCTCCTCCACTATACTGTTATCCATTGCAAATGATACCGCCTTGGCACGATACAGTGTTGGAGAACTATCAACATTATAATCATTTATATAGATTGCCATACCAACCTCCTGACCTACAGCTCCGGCCAACTCCATCGCTCTGCTCAAAGCATTCTGAACAGACTCAACACGCAATCTGCTCTTTAACTCTGCTACATCACTCCTGCCTGTACTGGTTACCGCCAATCGGTTAATCCCTGCCTCCTGCAACTTATCAAACACCTCACCAACCTTAGCCGCACTATTGAGACGCAAAGAGTAGTTCTTGCAAAGAGCTCCGCTATTACGTTTGTGGGTTACTCCGGAAAAACCATTGACAAATAAAGCCTCCTTAGTATCTACTCCGGCACCCTTAAGTATTGATAACATCTTTCTCTCCAGCTCCTCTAACTTTATTTTTGAATTTGATTCCCTCTCATCAATAGTTATCCTAACCCAAATCTCATTAGGTTCCACCTCTATCGATGCATACCCGACTACCTCTACACAAGGCATATCCTGCACCTGCGCTAACAAGGAAACGCTCATTAACATACTCATCATGAGCGTGATAAACATTCTCTTCATATGTTCCTTCATTTTTGTAATTTACTCCACGCAAATAAAACACTAAAAATTGAATCAAACGAATTTTTAAACAATTATTTTGCAAGAATAGACAATTACACTAATTTTGCGCCAATTTTTTAAGACACTTAGCCAATGACTACTGAGCCAAATTACAGACCGGCAGCCGAGGCTGTCCAAATTATACAGAGTGGCGAACGAGTTCACTTCTCGGGAACAGCCACATTTCCTGTCAATATTGCAAAAGCTCTTTATGAGCGAGGACTCGCCCATGAGATTAGGAACGTTACAATTCAATATATGCACAATGTTGGCGAGACCCCATTTACAGATCCTGAAGTGGCTGCCATATTCAACACCGAAGTTATATATACCGGTGGCAATATTCGCAACATTGTGAACAAAGGACACGGAGGCTATATCTCAATCAGTTTAGGTAATTCTGCCAACGCAATTCGTTCCGGAGTATTGAAGCCCAATACGGCAATTGTTATGGTTTCGCCACCCGACAAACACGGATATGTATCATTAGGGTTATCGGTTGAGACAAACTTTGCCGCAATTGAGATGGCAGAGAAGGTCATCGGAGTTGTAAACCCCAATATGCCACGTACATTCGGAGATGCAATCATACACACATCCAAATTCGATATTTTATGTTTTGACAATACTCCCATATGCTCGATAAATCCCGGTAGATGCGGAGATACAGAACTGCAAATTGCAGCTAACTGTGCATCACTAATTGAAGATGGCTCCACCCTGCAACTTGGTATCGGTAATCTTCCAAATGCAATACTTGAAAATTTACAGAATCACAAAGATTTAGGAATACACACCGAGATGTTTTCGGATGGAATTATTCCATTATGCGAGAAAGGAGTTATAAACAATCTTAAAAAGAGCATTGACAAAGGAAAGATTGTGGCATCATTCATTATGGGTAGCACGGATCTATACTCGTACGTGGATGACAATCCTGCTATCCTTATGCGCGAAGTTGCATACACAAACAACCCTGAAATTATTGCCAAAAACCCAAAAGTTGTAGCGATCAATGCTGCCATAGAGATCGATTTGACAGGACAGGTGAATGCCGAGTCTATTGGAACTACTCAATTCAGCGGTTGCGGAGGACAACTCGAATTTGTTTTAGGCGCAAACAACTCTGAAGGTGGCAAAGCTATATTTGCTATGCCATCTATAACGAACAAGGGCATCAGCAAGATTGTTCCTGCCTTAAGTGCCGGAGCAGCTATTACAACCCCCAGACAGGATATGCACTACGTTGTAACCGAATTTGGAGTTGCCGATTTATATGGAAAAACTCTTCAGGCTCGCGCAAAAGCATTAATTAATATTGCCCATCCAGACCATAGGGAGGGACTTGAAAAAAGTGCATTTGATCGTTTCGGCCCCCACTTTATCTACGCAAAGAGATAGTAAATCAGTAAACATAAGATTAGAACGAGACAAAATTTACATGTCTCGTTCTTCTTTTATACACCCATATATTAAGTAGCGAAAACGATTACATTTACGGCAACCAAAAGTTCATTTTTGTCAAAAACCCGCCGAATTTGTCAAATTCAGAAGTATAAATATTCACATTTTTACCCCATTAAAGCCGTAAAATAGAGATATTAAGGAGTTGCTCCTTAAAAAATTGTCATTTTAAAACGTTGTATTTCAACAAATAGAGAACTTTTTATAACAAGATATGATAATTTAAGTTAAAAAGGTTATTAAAACGTCAGCATAATTATTACCTTTACGCGTCAAATTGTAATTTTAAATTTTCTAATGAATAAAAACTGCCGAATGAAAAGAAGAACAGTAAGGTTGGTCAGCATATTATGCTGTGCCACCATGTTGTTGCTTGGACATAGTTATGCTCAGGCACAACAAGATTCGACTAAGAGCGTTCGCGCAATAGGAATGGCGCCTGTTGGCAATGCTCAAGTACAAAGTTCCCAGACCATGCCTTTGGTTACAATCAGAGGAACTGTAATGGATGAGAGTGGGCAATCAGTTATCGGAGCCTCTGTATACTTAAAAGATGCCCCCGGTATCGGTATTGCTGCTGATATTGATGGTAAATTCTCCTTGAGTATTCCATGGACCCCAAACACCATTATTGTTGTCTCAAGTGTTGGATACGAAACACAGGAGGTAAAGGTTACAAGCCCTACAAAGCCTCTTGAGATTACTTTGGTCGAGACATCTCAAATGTTGAAAGAGACTGTCGTAACCGGTTACTTCAACCGCTCAATGGAAAGTTTCACAGGAAGTGCTGTAACTGTCACTGCTAAGGAGTTGCAGGCTATTGGTAACCAAAACATTATTGAGAGTTTGAAGAATATCGATCCTGCATTTGTTGTAGGTGATAGTTACGAGTTGGGATCTAACCCTAACCAGTTCAACGAGATCAATATCCGTGGTAAATCATCATTCGCCGGATTGCAGAGTGAGTACGATGGTAACCCCAACGAGCCATTGTTTATTCTTGATGGATTTGAGACTACCAAGACTGCTGTATTTGATTTGGATATGAACCGTGTAGCATCGGTAACAATTTTGAAGGATGCTGCTGCTAAGGCCATCTACGGATCAAAGGCTGCTAACGGAGTTATCGTTATTGAGACTGTTGCTCCTACTGCCGGTGCTCTACGTGTAAATTATCAAGGTAACGTTAGCATTGAAATGCCTGACCTTACCTCATATGATCTGACAGATGCTCGCGAGAAGCTACAGGTTGAGTGGGATGCAGGACGATACTCATCATCATCTCCTTCACAACAACAAGCTCTTGAGGAGCAGTACAACGAGCTTCTTAAGAATGTTGAACGCGGAGTAAACACATATTGGTTGGAGAAACCTCTTCGTGTAGGTGTTGGTAACAAACACACCTTGTTCTTCGAGGGTGGAGACGAGGCTATGCGTTACGGTGCAACCATTATGTATAACAACATTGCCGGAGCAATGAAGGGTTCTGACCGTAACACAATACAAGGTAACATTACCTTATCATATAGAGTAAGAAACTTGATGTTCAGAAACTCATTGAGTATTACACACAACAAGGCAGTAGAGTCACCATATGGAAATTTCTCTGAGTACGCTAGATTGAATCCATACTACAGCCCATATGATG
The DNA here is from genome assembly GCA_017936285.1 of Marinifilaceae bacterium. GTDB lineage: Bacteria > Bacteroidota > Bacteroidia > Bacteroidales > Marinifilaceae > RGIG9079. Next base: position 7,756 of record JAGBFU010000079.1, read on the forward strand.
AGAATGGAAACATCAACAAGCTATTGGGAACATTCCAGCTTCCATCATTCGGAAGTACACCTCGTTACTACTACAACCCATTGTATAATGCTACAATTGGAACCAAGAATGAGTCTCAATACACAGATATTACCGAGAACTTCTACATTGAGTGGCAAGCACACAAGAATCTACGTTTAACAGGACGTGTAGGTTATAACTACCAGACTACTGCAAGCGACAACTTCCTGCCAGGAAATCATACATCATTCTCTCAGTGGACCGGTGATATGTATTACAAACGTGGAAGTTACACCAAGACTAATGGTTACTCTCAAAGAATATCGGTTGACCTTACTGCAAACTGGTCAAAGACCATTAAGAAACACATGATCTTCATCAATGGAGGTTATAATCTTGCCATGGCAAACTCAGATAACGTTGGAATGACTGCATGGGGATTCTTGAATAATCGTGTTGACCATATCACATTTGCTAAGCAATTTGCAGATAATGGTGTTCCTACCGGAAGTGAGTCTATCACCCGTGAGATTGGATTCATTGGAGCTGCCAACTACTCATACGACGACCGTTATCTTGCAGATATAAGTGTTAGAGCTTCGGGATCTTCTGTATTTGGCTCTAATAAACGCTGGGGAACATTCTGGGCTGCAGGACTTGGATGGAATCTTCACAAAGAGCACTTTATGGAGAATGCTGCATGGTTGTCAAAATTCAAACTACGTGGTTCTATCGGATATACCGGTAGTCAAAGCTTCAGTCCATACCAGGCAATGAGTACATATAAGTTCTACCAGGATCTTATGTACGATAATATCAATGGAGCATACCTTATGGCGTTGGCTAATGACGAGTTGAAATGGCAACAGACCCGAGACATCAATGTTGGTTTGGATATGGGAATTGGAGCTGGAATCAATTTAAGAGTTGATGGTTATGTCAGCACAACAAATGACCAATTGATTTCAATTACCCTTCCATCATCTTCAGGATTCAACAGTTACACAGGAAACTTAGGTAATGTTGTTAATAAAGGTATTGAGGGAGTATTGAACTGGCGTGTATACAATAATCCTAAAAAGCAGGCCTACATCACTCTTAATGGAACATTGGGACATAACGTAAATACCATTGAGAATATCAGTGATGCACTAAAATCATTCAACGATGCTCAAGAATCTGATCAGATTGAGGATGGAACAACATCTCCACTTGTACGCTACGAGGAGGGACAATCAATGAGTGTTATATGGGTTGTTAAATCACTCGGAATTGATCCAGTAACAGGACGTGAGTTGTTTGTAAAGAAGGATGGAACTACAACATATGACTGGACATCAGATGACTATGTAGTAGGAGGAGACTCTAACCCTAAGGTACATGGAAACTTCGGAGTAAGTGGAGAGTACAAGGGATTTGGTTTCAACCTTTCATTCAGCTATAAATTAGGAGGAGACTACTATAACCAAACTCGTGTAGATAAGGTTGAGAACGTTGATATTGCATATAACGTTGACCGTCGAGTTCTTAAAGATACATGGAAGAACCCTGGAGACGTTGCAACATTCAAAAAGATTACATCAACACCAACAACAACCTACCCAACATCAAGATTTGTTGAAAAGAACAACGAGTTGCAGTTCGCTTCATTGAACCTATACTATGACTTTAAGTTCTTGAACTTGAGAAAGGCTGGTATAGAGAGATTGAAGGTTAACTTCTATATGAATGATATTTGCAGAATTTCAACTGTGAAAACAGAGCGCGGAACAAGCTATCCATTTGCTCGCAACTGCTCTGTAGCAGTTTCTGCAACATTCTAACATTCAAAATTTTGAAAAATGAAGATATTAAATATAACAAAACCTATAGCAATATTGGCAACAGGCTTGCTAATGTTGACAAGTTGTGAGAACTTCTTGGACGTTGAGCCAAATTCTCAGGTCAAGGGCGAGGTATTGTTTACCGATGAGAGTGGATTTAAAGAGGCTTTGGCCGGTGTTTACACCTCTATGGTTGACAATAGAAATTATGCCAAAGAGTTACGTTTCGGACTAATTGGAGTATTGGGAGCAGAGTGGGATTACTATCCAACATCTTCATATCAGGATGCAGCGCTGTATCAATATGACCAGACAATTCCAAAGGGCACCATTGAAGGTATTTGGTCATCTATGTATAACTCAATTGCAAATGCAAATAATATAATTGGTCAAATAGATAGTAAAAAAGGTATTTTCACCGGAGGAAATTATGACATAATCAAGGGAGAGGCCTACGGATTACGTGCCTTGTTGCACTTTGATTTGCTACGTTGTTTTGGAGTCAGTTATGCCGTAGATTCAACAAAAGCATCTATTCCATACTGCACATCATTGGTTCTTGGTTCATTCCCACAATTGAAGGTATACGAGGTTGCCAATAAGGTTCTAGCAGACTTAGACACCGCAGAAATGTGCCTATTGAATGAACCTATCAAGACAGGAGAGGTAATTGATGAGTTAAATGATAACGGTTACCTGATGAACAGAAAGATGCACTTCAACTACTATGCAGTTAAGGCTCTTAAGGCTCGCGTGTACATGTGGAAAGGCGACTATGCAAACGCAAAAGCTTGTGCACAGGAGGTGGTAGAATCAGGAGCATTCACATGGTCAACACAAGCGAATATCATGAATGGTGTTGATAACTCATACGCTCCGGAGCAAATCTTTGGTTTGAACCATGAGAAGCTATCGAATCTGGCAGATGCATATTTCAATCCAGATCAATTGGTAAATGCATTCCACTCTGAAAATACAACTATAGATGCCTTATACGAGAATGATACTGACGATTATAGATATGCATATACATTTGCAAATGGTACAGATGCATATACAAGCCGTCGCTTCATTAAGAAATATAACTCTCCATACAACGATCCAAGTTCAACTGACGACGATGTAACAAATATGTCATTCTCTAACAGAATGTCTATAATCAGACTCTCAGAGATGTACTTGATTCTTTCAGAGTGTGAGTATCAGGAGCAGAGTTTCTACGTATTGGACGGTCTAAACGCAATCAGAAGTGCAAGAGGCATTAAGATTCTAACAAGAGATCCAGAAGATTTCTATGGAACCCTTATCAATGAGTATAAGAAAGAGTTTATGGGCGAAGGTATCATGTTCTTCTTGTACAAACGCCTTAACCAGGAGTATTTACCAAATAGCTCTGAAAGCATGATTCTTACTAAGGGATATACATTCCCAATCCCTGATAGCGAGAAACAGGCTGCAATTCGAGAGGAGAACAGATAAAATTTTGGACTATGAAAAAGAGTAATAAACTATATCTAATATTGGCACTGATAACTGCAACAGTTATCAGCTGCCAGGAGAATGAGTATAACACTTTTGATAGTGAATACAAAGCTGTAAATATATGGGTTGGTAGTGAGGTTAGCACACTTGATAGTACAACATTTAACTACTCTTACTACCTGACTAAAGACTCTATAATGTTCTATGCTCGTCTTATCGGACAACTTCCTACAGAGCCTCAAACATTTACTCTTGAAGCATATGAAGGAAATCTAGAGGATGCAGAGGGCTCATACGAGATCGGTCAATACACCTTCTATGCTGATGAGTACATGAAGGAGTTCCCTATCTATTTTGATCCGTTAAAACTAAAAGATACAAGCCTTTTCAAAGAGAGTGATGGTTATATCAAGTTCCGATTGAAACAGGAGGGTGAGTTTGTAGCTGGAGCAGATAAATATCAAACAATTCACATTGTATTGAAAAACGACTTGGCAAAACCTGATACCTGGGACGAGGCTACATATCCAAATGTAAGACTATCTAACTATTTCGGTTCATATAGTGAGGTTAAATATAAATTTATGATTCAGGAGATTGGCAAGGTAGATTTCAAGGTTGCATATAATATGAGTAAAGAGTATGATGAGGTTAGTAATACTTTTGCATCATACTATGCAAAGTTCTTAAAGAACCTGATGATCCTTGCTCTTGAGGAGTATAATGCTGCTCATCCCGATGCTCCATTAACAGATGAGTGGGGCTTCCCTGTAACATTTTAATAAATTACGGCAATGAGAAAGATAACAAAAATAGCGATACTTGCCCTTGGATTCATGGGAGTATACTCATGTTTCGAAGATAAGGGTAACTACGAATACATTGAGCTTGACGAGGTAACTATCGACGCAGAGCTTGATGGCATTCAAGGTACTTATGCACTTACAAAGTTTGACTCACTGACTATTGAACCAAACGTATATTTCAACGGAGAGTTGGTAAATGGTAACGAGTCTAAATTTCCACTAAGATATGAGTGGTCAATCTACAATAGCATGACCGGAGGTAATACTCCAACTGAAGTTACTGTTCTTGGAGATGCAATCAAGTTCAATAACGCTATTCCTGTAGGAGAGGGACAATGGACCTTAAGACTTGTTGTTCAAAACACTGAAACATTGGTAAAAGCATACTCACTATTCAGTTTGCAAGTCAGCGAATCTTTGAGTGATGGTATTTTGGTGTATTATGAGTCTAAAGATGAGCCGGGAACCTCGGATGTAGGCTTGATTATCAATGCTATGGTCAAGAAAAACTATGCATCAACAGAGAAGTGTTTTGTTGACCTTTACAAAAATGCCAACGGAACCCACATTGCAGGAGAGCCTATCCACATTATGCACTCTGCAAGTAGAAGTATCTTTGGAGCAGATGGCGGATACAAAGAGGTTATGATGACTACTACAAAGGATTTTGTAGGTGTTGGTTATGCTTCATTCGAAAGACAATTGGGTGTTGAAAATCTGTTCTGGTTGGTTCCTGAAAGTACCGAGAATGCTTATTTCACAGGTCACCCTGGTCGTGGAGAGAGTGTAATTATCGGTAACAAGCCATATCACGCAGACTACCGTATTATCGGAGAGGAGGGAACATTCTTTGGAGTTCCATACGAGGGTGATTATGGCACATTGGCGATGTGGATTCCTATAATGGTTCACACTAATTTTGATGTCATAACCTATGATGCAGATAATCAGCGATTCTTGTGTGCTCCATATGGTTCAATTAAGCTTGGTGGCTTTACTCCAGATATGACTCAGGTTACAAATCCGGCAGAGTTTACCATGCCATTTGACGTAAACAACGTTGGAATGGACATGTGGTACTCAGACTATGGTTTCCACAACTATGAGTACTCAATTATGCATGACAACAATACCGACTCAACATGGTTGTTTATATCAAACTTTGCAACTACAAACGTATCTAGTCCATACATCGCAGTTGACAAGATAGATATCAACTCATCTCCAAAAGTGGACGAAATGACATCGATGAGTTGTGGAGGTAATGGAGAGATTCTCTTCTATAGCGCAGGAAACAAAGTATTCTTGTTGAAGTACATAACAGGAAGACCTGCAACTGAGTTGTTCTCATTCCCATCAAATGAAAAGGTTACATGCGTAAGAACACATAAGTTCTACTATGGTTCACTTGAATCTTCAGCTATGATGGATCCACACAAGATTCTTCACGTTGCAACATATGACGAGACAACAGGTGATGGTAAAGTATATATGTTCCCTATTGACCCGACAAGTGGTGCTATTACAGGTGACTATCTGGAGTATAGTGGCTTTGGTAAGGTAAAAGATATGGCATGGAAATATGGCCTAACAATTTAATTTATTAAACAATGAAAAAACTATTGACAACTCTTCTATGTGCAATATTTGCCATATCAGCATTTGCACAGGAGACAAATATCAACTTTCAGGAGGATCCTGCATTCAAATCAATTTTGAAACAGGCAAAGAAAGAGAATAAATATATCTTCATGGACTGCTACACCACATGGTGCGGTCCATGCAAGATGCTTGCAAGAAATGTATTCACAAAGGCTCCAGTAGCAGACTTCTACAATGAGACATTCATCAATGTAAAGTATGATATGGAGAAGGGAGAGGGCATTAAACTTAAGGAGCAGTTCAATGTAACAGCTTTCCCTACCCTATTGTGGCTAGATGGAGAAGGAAACGTTGTTCACAAGGTTGTAGGAGCAGGAAATGCTGACTACGTATTGACACAAGGTAAGCTTGCAGCAGACCCACAAACTAACCTTGCCGGCTTGACAAAGCGTTACGAGAGTGGTGAGAGAAACAGCGAGCTGCTAAGTATGTATATTGATGCTCTTAAAGTTTGCGGTCAAAGTGATAAAATTAACGACATCACCGTCGAGTTCATCGAAAATATGACTGCAGAGGATTTGACTCAGGAGAAATACTTCTCTATGGTTGAGGCAAATGTTACAGATCCTCTATCTGCTCCAATGCAGTTGATTTATAACAACAAACCATACTTTCAAAGAGCTCTTGGCGCAGAGCGTGTAAATAAACTATGCGATAAGTGTATGCAGGCATACACAACATTTGTTCTTCCAAGAAGACCTGAAGGTTGGAAATTAAATGTAGAGCATTGGGCAGCACTTAAGAACTTCTATCAATCTGTTGATGATTCAAAAGCAAGTGAGGGATTGGCAGTTCTTGAGATGGTAAAATGTGCTGAGGATGGCAACTACGTTGGTGTAGTTAACGTTATGCGCGATGTGAAAAAGTACAATTTGATTACCGGTATGATGAAACCATACAACATTATGTATAGCATGGAGTTGGTTCGTCACAGCGGAGACCAGAAAGCAATTGCCGAGGGTATCAAGTATATCGACGAGATTATTGCATCATGGAGCGACCCATCAAGACTTATGAATATGCTTGAGGTAAAGGCTCGTTTGCACGAGGCTGCCGGCGATACAGCTACCGCTTCTGCTACACGCCAAAAGGCTATGGAGGCAAGAGAGGAGTTTGTAAAAATGACTAACGGAAGAGCCATGATTATTGGTAACGTAACCTTGCAGAAGTAATAACAAATAAAAGTATGAACATTATGAAAAAGTTTTTACTGATCGTTGCAATGCACATTGCTGCAATTACATTCGCATTTGGTCAAGGATCAAACGTATGGAATGTATCAGAGAGCCTGACTGGCGATGAGTTGGTAAAATCAATCATCGAGCCATTTGAGGGAAATGTTGTAGTTCTTGATGTATGGGGAACATGGTGTGGACCATGTAAAAAAGCTATGGAGACAATTCACCCATTGAAAGAGGAGATGAAGGGTAAGGATGTCTCTTTTGTTTACCTTGCATGTCCTAACTCACAAAAAGCTCAATGGGAGGAGATGATTAAAAACATCGAAGGTGAGCACTACTACATCACAACTGCACAGTGGAACTACATCCTTAAAACCTACGGAGGTGGCGGAGTTCCTTTGTATGTTGTATTTGATAAAGAGGGCAAGAAAATCAGTGCCTTCACCGGCTACCCCGGAAATGAAAAGATGAAAGAAACTATTGTGTCTAATTTATAAATAAAATCAATGACTATGAAAGCAAAACAATTTATTAGCTTTTTGATGGCATCAGCAATGGTTGTATCATTTGCTGCATGTTCAGACGATGACGAGGACTCAGATCCTGTTCCTCCACAATCAGAGCAAACCCCAGGCGGTGGCAACGAGGATCAGCCAGGCGGTGGTAATGAGGACCAGCCAGGAACTCCAGAGGGACCAGCTCCAATTCACTCTCTTAGCAAAACAGATACTCTTGTTGGAGCAGAGGGATGTACATTCGACGTAATTATCAACTGCAATGTTGAGTGCGTTGAGACAAGCGAGAACCCAGAGATGCTTACAGTATCTTGCACTAAGGGTGAGGGCGATGTATGCATTATGACTGTAACAGTTGCTCCTAATAGCAGCTATGATCAGGTAGTGGGTAAAATCAAGGTAGAGTTTAAGGATGCTGAGGGTGCTATTATCGAGGGTGCTACAGCATACTTCACTGTAACACAGGATGGTGCTGAGGCTCCAACATTCGCAGTTAAGGGCGAGACTGCTTTGTCAGTTGAGTATACAGAGCAATTGGTTACATTCGAGTGGGAGACAAACTGCACTGTTGGAGAGCCTGCTACTGAGGCAGATTGGATTACTTTGGACAGACAGAATGCAACAGGAGCTCGTTTCGTAGTAGCTGCATTCAACTTGCCATGCGACTCTACACGTACAGCAACAATTGCTATCCCATACACATCAGCTACAGGAGAGGAGTTCACCCAGGAGTTGACAATCAGCCAAACAGCTAAAACAACATTTGAGCCAGCTGACATTGTCGGAGTATGGGTTTATAAACTATCAGGTAATAGCGGTGTTTACCAGAAGGGAGACTACACATTCAATGCAGATGGAACATATACAGCAGTTACAAATGTATATATGAAGGACGAGAACATGAACGAGACTGATAATGTTGCTATCAATGAGGAGACAGGTCTTCCATACGATCCTACAACAACTGAGGGTACATACACAACTACTCCTCTTGACGGTTCTGAGGATGAGGGAGTATTGTTCCATGTAAGTACAGGAGGTAGTGAGGATTGGCATGTAACATACAACTTCCAGACTCTTCAAATGACATGGACCTACACTATCAAGATGAACTTCGGTGGTGAGGACAGAGTATTGGGTCAGGTACAACAGATTTATACAAGAGTAATTGAGTAATACGTATAACTACAATTAGACCAATTTATCGGGAGGCAATATTGCTTCCCGATTTTTTTATTTTAAAATTTGACATTATTCACTAATTTTGCATCGTAAAAAATCTATAGCAATGAATGAACTGAGAAGACCTATTCAAAATAGAATGCTGGCAGGAGTATGTGTCTGTCTGGCAAATCGTATGGGCATAGATCCATCGATATTCAGAATTGCATACGTATTACTTTCGCTATTTACAGTGGGATTTCCAGGGATACTTCTCTACATTATTATGTGGATTATTATTCCGGACGAAAGACCCTCTGATAACTATAATAACAATTTAAACAGATAAAATCATGGCACAATTGAAAAGATCATCAGACAAAATGATTGCTGGCGTATGTGCAGGTATTGCTGAGCGTTTTGGAATGTCTGCAGGAGTTGTAAGACTTGTTTGGGCGCTATGCGTTCTTTTGGGAGGATTTGGAATCCTTGCATATTTGATTATGTGGATTCTTATGCCAAAGGCGTAACACAACCCAAATAATCAATTAAAACTTTAAGGGGTAGTTCTGTTTTGTCTCCACAAAACAAGCTTACCCCTTTTTCATTTCCCCTCTCTCTCCTATTGACTCCTCACTATTCCTAATTCCTCATTCCTAATTCCTAATTATTCACCGTTTTTTACTACCTTTGCAGTCGATTCTAAATTTGATATTTATGGCATATAATTTATTGAAAGGAAAGCGCGGTATTATTTTCGGCGCATTGAATGAGCAATCTATTGCATGGAAAGTTGCTGAAAAAGCAGTTGAGGAGGGAGCAACCATCACATTATCCAATACACCGGTAGCAGTTCGTATGGGCGAGGTTTCAGCCCTGGCCGAAAAATTAAATTGCGAAGTTATCGCAGCCGATGCAACAAATGTCGAGGACCTTGAGAACGTATTCAAACGCTCTGTTGAGGTTCTTGGAGGACAAATTGACTTCGTACTACACTCTATCGGAATGTCTCCAAATGTAAGAAAAAGAAGAACATATGATGATTTGGACTATAGTATGCTTGAAAAAACCCTTGATATCAGTGCAGTATCATTCCACAAAATGATTCAGGCAGCTAAGAAACAAGATGCAATTGCTGACTATGGTTCTATTTTGGCACTTAGCTATGTTGCTGCACAGCGTACATTCTACGGCTACAACGATATGGCTGATGCAAAAGCTCTGTTGGAATCTATTGCCCGCAGCTTTGGTTACATCTATGGTCGTGAGAAGCATGTTCGTATCAACACTATCTCGCAATCACCAACTATGACTACCGCCGGATCCGGTGTTAAGGGAATGGATAAGTTATTCGACTTTGCAAATCGTATGTCTCCACTTGGAAATGCATCTGCAGAGGAGTGCGCAGACTATTGTATTGTAATGTTCTCGGATTTAACCAAAAAGGTTACTATGCAGAACCTATTTCACGATGGAGGATTCTCAAGCGTAGGAATGAGTTTGCGCGCGATGGCAACCTACGAGAAGGGGCTTGACGAGTATAAAGATGAGAATGGCAATATTATCTACGGATAATCTAAAATACCAATTAATATTCAAAACATACGGCTGGCCCTCAAAAGGTCAGCCTTTATAACAACATGAAAAAAGGAGGATTTATATCGCTGCTTCCATTGGCAATATTTCTGGTCATATATTTAGTGACCTCGCTCATAATAGGGGATTTTTACAAAATTCCAGTAGCAGTAGCATTTTTGATATCTTGCATAGTAGCCGTGCTAATGACAAAGGGGCCCCTGAAAGAGAGAGTTGCAAGCTTCAGCCGGGGAGCTTCGGACTCAAATATTATGCTGATGGTTTGGATTTTTATCCTTGCCGGAGCTTTCGCTTCAAGTGCAAAAGCAATGGGTTCAATTGAAGCAACTGTAAATCTTACCCTCAATCTCCTTCCGGGCAACATGATTTTAGCAGGCCTATTTGTAGCAGCCTGCTTTATATCATTATCGTTGGGCACATCTGTTGGAACAATTGTAGCATTGGTTCCAGTTGCCATCGGCATTGCAGACGAGATTGGTATGGACAAGGCCTATATTACAGCAATCGTTACAGGAGGTGCATTTTTCGGAGATAATCTCTCCTTCATATCAGACACTACTATTGCCGCAACCCAAACACAAGGGTGCGCTATGCGTGATAAATTCAAGGTCAACTCTATGATTATTATGCCTGTAGCCATCATATTGCTGATATACTACATTATACGCGGTTCCCACCTTGATATTGTTACTCAGAATCAATCGGTAGAATGGCTTAAGATTGTCCCATACATGCTTGTTATCATTACTGCACTATGCGGAATCAATGTATTGACGGTTCTTGTTATCGGCATCGTCTCAAGTATGGCTATAGGGATCTCAACCGGAGCAATAGATTGCTTTGATTTCATCGGTGCAATGGGCGATGGAATAGGTGGTATGGGAGAACTGATTACTGTAACGCTGCTTGCCGGGGGAATGTTGGAGTTAATCCGAATAAACGGAGGCATGGAATACATCACCAACAAACTCACAACCAATGTGAAATCAAAACGAGGTGCTGAGTTAAGTATTGCTGCACTTGTATCACTTACCAACTTATGCACAGCAAACAATACCATTGCAATCATAACCTCGGGCAAAATTGCCAAAGATATCTCCAGCCGTTTTAATCTAGATGCAAGAAAGGTGGCCTCTATTCTTGATACCTTCTCGTGCTTTGTTCAAGGAATTATCCCATATGGAGCTCAGATATTGATGGCATCGGGGCTTTCACAACTATCCCCCATGGATATTATGAAACACTTATACTACCCGTATGGCATTGGTATTATTGCTCTTATCTCAATCTTAATCCGCTATCCGAAAAGATACTCATAGTTAAAAATTCGTATTCACAGATTATTACAAGCTAAGGTTAAAGTGTTAAGAGAAGTTTTTTGATAATTAAAATTTTATAACTACCTTTGTGGTTCGAAAAACGGCTTAATGAATTAACCTTATAAAGATGGCAGAACTATTCCAAAACTCCTACTTCTCACTATTCGTAATTGTGGCATTAGGCTACATGTTAGGTTCAATAAAAATAAAGGGAGTTTCCTTAGATGTTTCGGCCGTTATCTTTATAGCACTACTATTTGGACATTGGGGAATTATCATACCGAAGGATATCCAAAATTTCGGAATGATTCTGTTTATATTTACTATAGGAATTCAGGCTGGTCCAGGATTTATAGACTCATTCAAAAGCAAAGGACGCGATTTGGCGATTCTTACTATTATTCTGATACTCAGCGCAGGTGCTGTGTGCTGGATTTGTGCTAAATGTATAGGTATAGACGATGCCTCGGCAACGGGTCTGTTAGCAGGAGCATTGACAAGTACTCCGGGTTTGGCCTCGGCAATCGAGGCTACTAACGAGTTATCATCCATCGGCTATGGTATTGCATACCCATTTGGAGTTATTGGAGTAATACTCTTTGTAAAACTCCTTCCTCGCCTGATGAGATCTGATATCTCTGCTATTGAAAAGAATCTTGATTCGAAAAATGCAGAGTTACACCCTACTATCACAAGTCGCGTTATTTGTATCAATAACGAAAATATCTTCGGGAAAAGTATTGAGTCTCTACGCATAAGAACTATGACAGGTGCCACTATTTTCAAGATATTACATGAGAACGAGGTTGTTCTACCACAAGCCGATACAAAACTACATAAAGGAGATTATATCCTGGCCTCAGGCACTACAGAATCAATAGAACAGCTTGCTATGCTAATGGGACGTTTTGAAAACAAGGAGTTCCCAGCAGATGAGTTCCAGATTGAGCATGTATTACTTACCAATACAAAATTGGTTAACGAGACACTGGGCAAACTGAATCTGTTAAGTCGATTCGGAGCTACCGTAACAGTAATTCGCCGCTCTGGCATAGAGATTGCACCATCGCCAGACTTAAAGATGAAGTTTGCTGACAAGTTGAGTATTACAGCTCCCAAAGAGAGCATGAAACCTATAGCACAACTATTCGGAAACAATAGTAAAGCGGTCTCATCAACAGATTTCTTTCCTATTGCAGCAGGTATAGTTCTTGGAGTTTTATGCGGAAAGCTTACAATAAATATCGGAGATGGATTTGCATTCTCACCTGGGCTGACCGGTGGAGTGCTGCTTGTAGCAATTACGCTAAGTGCAATAGGAAAGACAGGCCCTATTATGTGGACAATGTCGGGAAACTCAAACACTCTTCTCAGACAATTGGGACTGATTATGTTCCTCGCAGGAGTTGGAACTTCTGCAGGACAACATATTGTCTCGACATTTCAGGAGCATGGCGCTACCCTGTTCATTGTCGGAGGAGCTATAACACTAATCCCTATGATTATTGCTACACTCCTGGCTCATTATGTATTTAAGATGAATATTCTATATCTACTAGGAGCTCTTACCGGAGGAATGACCAGTACCCCGGGATTGGCTGCATGCGACTCAATGACCAAAACCAACATTCCTACAGTTGCATACGCTACTGTATATCCTATTGCATTGGTTATGCTTATTGTGGTTATTCAACTTATTGCGGCAATTTTATAAATAAATATTAACCAAAATAACTGATAAATGAAAAGAGCGTTTCTTTTGTTTGTCTCACTCTTATTGTGTACTACATTTGCCTATGCACAAGAGAGTTTTACTGTCAGCGGAGTTGTCACCTCGGCTGAAGATAACGAAACTCTGATTGGTGTTGCTGTACAACAAGATGGGACTGCTTATGGAGTAATTACCGATATTGATGGTAGATTCTCTATAAAGATTTCAGGAGTTGAAAAGGCAACTCTGAAATTCTCATATATGGGAATGGAGGAGCAGTACCGTGAAGTAACTGCTGAGACTCAAACATTAAACATCGCCCTAAAGTCTACCGTACAGATGGTAGAGGATGTTGTGGTTGTTGCATATGGAACCCGTAAAAAGGGAACAATTGCAGGATCTGTATCAACCGTTAAAGGCGAAAGCATCGAAAGTGTTCCAACCGCAGGCTTTGATCAGGCTCTACAGGGAAAGACTCCAGGATTGCAGGTAACTGCAGTATCAGGAGAGCCAAGTAAAGCTGCCTCATTTCAGATTCGCGGAACCAACTCTATCAACTCAGGTACCTCTCCCCTGTTTATTCTGGATGGAGTACCTATTGAGAGTTCAGACTTTAATACAATATCACCAAGTGATATTGAGTCAGTTACCGTGCTGAAAGATGCATCCTCAACAAGTATTTACGGAGCTCGCGCTGCCAATGGTGTTATGGTTATCACTACAAAGCGAGGAGCAAATGCAAAAGAGAGAGCCAATATCACATTAAGAACTCAAATCGGTTTCTCTAATCTTGCTAGGAGTGAATGGAATCTGATGAATACCAATGAGCGTATTCAATTTGAAAAGGAGATTGGTATTGATGATAACCAGGATTATGATATTTTAAGCCAAACAGATATTAATTGGCTTGATATGGTATTTAATGACAATGCTCTGCTACAAAGTTATGATTTATCTGTAGCTAGAGCTACAGATAAAACCAATTACTTCATTTCAGGAAACTTCTTTGACCAAGAGGGTATCGCCCAAGCCTCTACATTCCGAAGATATAGTTTAAGAGCAAACACAGACACCAAAGCGTCTGATAAGTTCAAGATTGGTAATAATACTATGTTTACCTACGAGGAGGTACAACAAGCAGATGATGGTGAGTACGCATTATATACTCCAATCTCGGCTTCTAGGTTTATGCTTCCTTATTGGAATCCCTACAAAGCAGATGGCTCACTGGCATCTGACAAAGATGGAAGTTGGGCAGGTACAGGAGTAAATCCAATTGAGTGGATGGACAATAATCCTCTTAAACATAAAAAGTATAAAATACTTAACGTTCTATATGCAGAATTAGAACCTGTCAAGGGATTAACTATTCGCTCTCAATTTGGTATTGACTACATACACTCTACAGCTGATATGAAGTCTTTCCCAAGTTTCCCACAAAATAACAATAGTGGAACAGCAGGAAAAACCACAAATGATATTATGTCATTAAACATAACGAATACAGTTAATTACAAATTCTATAAAGATCAAATCCACTCATTTAACTTCTTGATAGGTCAGGAAGGTGTCAATTACACCTCCGATGGTTTCCAAGTTATAACTGCCGGTCAGAATAATGACTATCTGACGACTATATCAAATGGAACAAGAGCATTATCATGGGCAAATAGCTATTCAAGTTATTCATTCCTTTCATTCTTTGGACGTGCAGAGTATAATTATGATTATAAATACTATGTAGATTTCTCGCTTCGTTCAGATGCGTCATCACGTTTTGGAACAGAGGGAAGATGGGGAACATTCTGGTCTGTGGGTCTTATGTGGAATATGAAGAAGGAGAAGTTTATGGAGAATGCAGATTGGCTTAATAATGCACAGTTCTCATTCAGTACCGGTACTTCAGGTAACTCATCAATTCCAAACTATGACCATCTGGAGTTAGTTGGAGGAGGAGCAGATTATAATGGAAATCCGGGTCTTGCAACCACTAGTGAGGGAAACGAAAATCTTGGATGGGAAAAATTATGGTCAACCAACGTCGCTGCGCACTTTACCTTCTTAAACAATATCAACTTTGATATTGAATTCTATAATAAACTTACAACCAACATGCTTATGTATGTACCTCAATCATACTCAAACAACGGCTATGGTTATAAGTGGGACAATATTGGAGCGATGGTAAACCGTGGTGTCGAAGTTCAGTTGTCTATGGATATTTTAAAAGTCGGTGATTTCCGATGGAACATTGATGGAAATTTCTCATTCAACAAAAACAAAATTACTGAACTATACAACGGTCTGGATGAATATGAGATTTCTGGTTCCAACGTAAAATTGGTCAAAGGACACGCTGTAAGTGAACTTTACCTAAACAGATATGCCGGAGTTAACCCCATCAACGGAGAGCCACTGTGGTATGATAAAGACGGAAATATTACCAACGAATTCAGAGAGTCTGACAAAGTAATGACCGGAAAAAGTTATATCGCTCCATGGCAAGGAGGTTTCGGAACTGCATTATCGTGGAAAGGACTTGCTCTAAATGCTCAATTCAGCTGGGTAGCAAAAAGATTTGTCATAAACAACGACAGATTCTTTGAAGAGAGTAATGGAATGTACTCTGTATATAATCAATCAAAAAGATTACTTTATGATAGATGGAAAAAACCTGGAGACATTACCGATATCCCTAAATATGGATATACTCCTGAGTTTGATTCCCACCTTATGGAGGATGCATCTTTCCTACGCTTGAAGAATTTAATGTTAAGCTATTCATTACCGTCTTCATTATTGAAAAAGAGTAAATTCATTAGTAACATTAGAGTATATGCTCAGGGACAGAATTTATTAACATTCACTAAATTCAGTGGAATTGATCCTGAAGGCGTTGGAAATCTGTATCAAGCACAATATCCAATGTCTCGTCAATACTCATTTGGACTTGAACTTGGATTCTAAAATAAAGCATGATTATGAAAAAGTTAACAATACATATTTTATTAACTGCTATCCTATTCTGCACAACATCTTGTTTGGATAAATTCCCTGAGGATCAAATCCCCGCAGATAAGGCAATTACTACAGTTAACGAGGCAGACCAGGCAGTTATCGGTATCTACTCTGCATTCTTGAACTCGGCACTATATAGTGGATATCTGACTCTACTACCTGATCTTCAGTGCGATTTTGTCTATGCAGTAGAGGGATATACCAATACTTACGGTAATTTTTGGCGTTGGAATATAAAAGGGACTGATCGAGAAATTTCGGCAGTTTATGGAGCTCTATACGACGTTATCGGACGATGTAATTTCTTGTTCGAGTATCTTGACGATGTAGAAAAGAATACATACGATAACGATGATTTAGATCGCATTCAACAATTTTATGGTGAAGCATATTTTGCACGAGCATTAGCATACGCTGAGCTAATTAAGTTGTATTGTGAATCTTACGAAAGCAAAGAAGATGCTGAGAGTAAATTGGGAGTCGTACTGAGATCTGAATATTATTCAGATAAAGTTCCCGAAAGAGCCTCACTTGAAGAGTCATATCAGTTTGTTCTGAACGACCTTGAAAAAGCGGAGTTATATCTAAAGTTAGACGAAGACTTCCCTAAAGGTTCTCTATTTAACTCAACATACTTTAATGAATATACTGTTCACGCTCTTCGAGCTCGTATTGCTCTATACATGAAAAATTATGAGATGGCTATTGAAGAGTCAACCAAAGTTATTGAAAGTGGACAATACTTGTTATCAAGTGCTACTGACGAGTATGCATCTGGCATTACATATTTTGACTATATGTGGCAAACCGATAATGCTACCGAGATTATATGGAAAATCGGTTTCACTTCCACAAATCATGGAGGAGCATTAGGAACCATATTCTTTAACTACGATTATGTAAGTATGAAACCAGATTATGTACCTGCACAATGGGTTTTAGATCTATATGGAGCAAGCGACTATAGATATCTAACCTATTTCCAGCAATACCAAACCGGCCATTCTCATGGTTTAAGTTGGCCTCTTTTGATTAAGTATTGGGGAAATACAAACCTATATAATGAGGCACAGTTATTAAATATGTCTATGCCAAAGGTTTTCCGTTTAGCAGAGCAGTACCTTATCCGTGCTGAGGCATACGCATCTATTGATAATCCTAACTATACAAAAGCTGCCAATGATATTGCTACACTTAGAAAGTATCGATATGCTAATTTTGGTGGTGGAGTAAGTATGAATAAAGATAATGCTCTGGAGATTATTGAAGAGGAGCGTGTTAAAGAACTCTATATGGAGGGCTTCCGTCTTATGGACTTAAAGCGCTGGCATAAGGGATTTGAGCGTAAAGAGCAACAAAACTCACTACCTGAAGGCAGTTCTCTGAAGATTGAAAAAGATGATGCTCTATTTGTATGGCCAATTCCAAATCACGAATTGGAATCGCCAAATGCAAACATAAAACCCAATAAAAGTAACTCATAATACCGACAAGATATGAAAAGATTTTTGATAATAGCAATGACAGCAATTACTCTTATAACAACTCTTGTTGGTTGCGAAACAGAGTACACAACATACAGCGGTTCTGAATATGTTATGTTTGCAGACTCTCTATCTGTGTTGGCAATTCAGAACAATGACGATATCTTTGATATTACCATAGGTTCAACCACTACTTGTAACTATGATAGAACTATGGCTGTAGAGATTCTTGATCAGAGGAGTAATGCTATTGAAGGTTTTCACTACTCTATTCTATCCAATACAGTTACAATCAAAGCTGGAGAAAATACAACAAATGTTAAAGTCAAGGGTAATTATGACAATTTGCAGATAAATGACTCAATAGGTTTTACAATGAGTCTAATTGCAGATAAAACCTCTGAGTGGGATATATATCCCAACAGCAGAGAGACTAAAGTTCTTCTACAAAAAATCAAACCTTTTGATATTAACGCCTTTACAGGATATGCTGTTGTAACATCCACATTCCTATACGAGTACTCAACAAGCATGAATCGCTTAATTGAGACTACGATTGATACAACAGAAGATTGTACAATCGTAATGCATGACTTTATCTATGATGGATATGACGTTAAGATTAAATTCGATACAACCGACGTACTGAATCCTCTTATTATGATGGAAGATCAAGTGATGGTTAGTACTGGCGAGGCTTTTGGTACAATATATGGCGACGGCTACCTGAATATGTACTTAGCCCCACAATACACATCATACTATAGTACAAATGAAAACTTTATGTTCCAGTACTATGTTGTATATGTTCCGGGAATGGCAGAAGGGACAAACGTTGTTGGTCTATTTGCAAATACAATTAAATGGATCAGTGATGACGAAGCCGAAGAGATAAAACGGACAGGTTTTTAACAAAAAAAGAAAAAGTAATAATAATATAATTAATTGAATCATGAAAAAGTTCAACACAAATTGGGTCCTTATAGGACTTTTGGCAATATTTTCATTAGGAGTTTCTGCATGTGGAGATGATAACGAAAAAGAGGAGATAACTCCTTCGCAATCACAACCCGCCGGATCTATGGGAGGCGAGCAGACCCCTCCAGATCAGACACAAGGAGGCGACAATACCCCTATTTTCCCTGAGCTAACAACATTAACAGGTAAAGCCGGGGACACCTTGTCTATCAGTTTTGGCGCCAATCTGGATTGGCAAATGACAACAAACGCCCTATGGTGTCAATTAGGTAATGGTCTATATGATATTAAAGGAGCCAAAGGAGAGCAGGAGGTTAAGGTTATAATTACCGATGCTAACTTAGGATTCGAAGTGGATTCTGCCGAGGTAACATTAAAAATGGGAGAACAATCTCAAATAATTGCAAAAGTGTTCCGAAATGCTCTTAATTATGAAATTACAGTAAAAGCGTATGGAAGCGAAGAGGAGAAGATTTACGATAACTCTAATCCAATTGTAATTGATTCATACGGAACTACAGTGTTAGAGGTTGAGGCTAACTTCCCATATTTAACCAACTCATCTGCAGACTGGTTAGAGATAACTAAAGAGGAGAATTTGATTACTCTGACCGTTAAAGAGGAGTATACACAAAATCCAATTAACAACAGTGATGATAAGATCAGTTTCAGCACAGAGACCTCACCCATCACAATAATAAACGTATCGTACGTAGGTATGGATCCATACGCTATTAAAATTCAACCATCAACAAAGTGGAATATGGAGATATCTGCAGACGGACAATCATTCACAGAAACATCAATGAGCGATGGAGAGGTTATAACAACTCCTGCACCATACAATGTTAAGCTCACAGCTGTAAGCAATAACTATGTTCTACTTTCATATAAGTTAGATCCCTCGTTCGGTATGGCAATGTTCCAACCTGACTTTGGCGATCCCGCATGGTTCACTGTAAGCGATGATAAAGAAGGAAATATTTCTGTAACATTCGAACCAAATAGTGGTGCTGAGCGAGCTGCATATTTGTTAGCACTTCCTGTAAAGAAATATGAGGAGATTAAAGGAGACCTTGATGGAGCAATATGCGATCAAAGCTCTGACTATTGGGATATTAAAACAGAGTATGAGAAGTACATGATTGCAAAGTTTACTCAAGAGGGAGTTTCAACTGGTGCCGAAGCTAACGTAAAAGCAAACTACACTTTGGGAGCAATGGCAACAATACCAACCGTTATGTTGAGCGAGGATAATCCAATGGGTGAAATTTACTACTTTGCAAGTAGCGAGTTTGGAGTAACAAACGTAGCATACATTGAGGCTCCACAGTTTGATTCTCCATTCCAAATTATCCCGGGATTAGAAGATTGGGCTGGCGAGGCTGCCGTATTCATCCACAAAGATAGTAAAGACTACAGAGATGAGTGGGGAGTTGAAGCATGGGAGTCTGACGGAAATATGGCCTTAGGAGGTATCAGAATCCCATCATCTACAGCTGGCACATACGTATTCGTTGTATTCAGAATCAATGGAGCAAATAAGCTTGTTGTTATCATAGATATGACATCAGTCATTAAAGAGATGAAGATACTTGATGCAATGTCAGGTTCAGATGTCATTGTAAATATGATTGAGGAGAACGATGAAATATACACTGAGATAAACAACACTTACTCTGTTACCTCTGTCTTTGCAACTAACCTTAAACCTGAAACAAATATTTTAACTATTCCTACAACATCATTCGATGATGTTAAGGTATTTATTGAGGGAGATGATACCAACATTGCTTCTGATTGGAGCATGGAGGGGATGGAGTATAACGGAGAGATGGGTGTTCTATTATCAGTTCCCGCATCAGCAGCAAATTCACATGCACATGTTGTATTCTACTCAAATAGTGTTGCAGTTGAGGCTCTACATATTACCGTTGAGGGTTCTGAGCGTGCAGAGACCATTGAAATCTCTCCTGCAAATGTATGGGGAATTAAGGTTTCCGCTGATGGTCTAACATACAAGGATCAGATGTACGACTTTAACTATGAAATTTATGACGCACCATACACTGCAACTATAACAGCCACAAATAATGACTATGTTCTGGTTCAGTACATATACGATGAAACATACGGTTTAACATTGATGCAAACACAATATAACCAATACCCTTGGTATAATGTCAGCGATAATGGAACCGGTACCATAACAATTACATTCCCAGAAAACACCGGTGCCGAGCGTAAAGGATACCTGTTTGCAGTTCCCGGAGCAGTTTACGAGGAGAGTGTTAAAAATAAAGAGGACGATTTCTTTGTTGCAGATATGCATGCTGCAATATGGGAATTAAGCACTCAGGCAGAACAATATGTTGTAGGAGAATTTATCCAAGAGGGAGCCGCAAGCGGAGCTGCAAAAGAGCTTACAATTACCAATGGACTTACATACGATGCTGTTGAGGTAGTTAAATTGACCGAGATGGATGATGCGTACTGGTATATTACCGGAGAGTTCGGTGCAACAAGTGCCTACTCTACTTTCACAGCTGCCCCAGCATCATTTATTATTGCTCCGGGATGCGAATTCGACGATATTATGGTACTTATCCCGGGTACAGCAGACAACCTTGCAGGAGAACTTGGAGAGATGGGCATGAATATGCAGGGAGAGATGGTATATAATCTGTATTTAACAGAAGAGTATGCCGGCAAAGAATTAGTTGTAATTTTCAAATCAAACTATATGGCTCAAACCGGCCTATACATAATGGTTTCTGAATAATTTAAACTGAATAGAAATAGATGATATCAAATATTTACTCAAATATCAGAAAACTGACACTCACCATCATGGCAATATTCATTGCCATGATGGGTTTTGTCGGCTGTTCCGACGATGAGACAAGTATTGAGATTGATTACGGTTACGTGCAGTTCAAACTCTATAAAGCTGCCTCATACACTCCTCAACAAGATGGACGTGCCTCAACAATTGACAAACTTTCTGATGCACACAAAGTATCGGTAGTAATGCAACACGAGGGCCACACTATTACCCAATCTCTTGTACTCAACTCATACAATAGCGAAAACGGCGAGTACGGACTACGAAGCGACAAGCTACAACTTTTAGTCGGAGAATACACAATCATAGGATTCTATCTATATGATAATCTTGACAACCAAATTTATGCAGGATCTGTAGCTGACAACTCATTCGCTGTAGAGAAAGATGGTCTTACAATTAAAGATCTGACCGCAAACATTACACAACGAGGCAAGGCTACATTCAAATTGGTGAAAAACTTTGTTGAAAGTCGTGCAGAAGATAACGCATATCCACTAAGTAATATTAAAGTTATTGATATTACTGTCAGAAATACAAACACCTTAGAGGAGACTGATATCAAAAAGATAAAAGTGAACTTTGAGCAAGATTTTACAGAGGATCATATAAAAACATCATACGCCACATGTGATACAATTGTATGGTTAAAAGCCGGAACCTACAAGGTGAGCCGCTATGTAACATATTCTGACAAAAATGGAAAAACTGTTCTTGAGGCAACATCAACTAAGAGCGATTCTACATTTACAATAACCGACAATGCAGTTACAGAAGATGTTAATGTCCCTATTACCATGACCCTTAGCGATGAGTATATAAAAGATTATATCGCTCTAAAAGAGATTTGGGAGTCACTTGATGGGCCAAACTGGCATTACTACGGAGAGGCAGAGATTAATGGCACCAATTGGAATTTTAACAAAGATGTAGATTTGTGGGGAGATCAACCCGGAGTTCAGCTTCACTCAAATGGTCGTATTGCAAGTATCTCTCTTGCCGGCATGGGAGCAAAGGGAGTTGTGCCTGATGCTATTGGTCAATTAACAGAATTGGAGGTATTAGCACTTGGAACCCATGATGAAAAACTTGGAGGACATCTGTTTGATGGTATGAATGCATCAACAATAACTGAACATATTGCCAATAGCCGCTACGACTATGAAGATAAATTCCTCCGCCGTGATGTTCGCGAAAGTCTATCTGATATTCTTCAGGAAGCTATTAATAAAAATCCTGACATGAAGCCTATCAGATATAGTAATCGTATTGACAAAAAAGATGTTCAATTTGGAAACATAACAAACCAAATTACCGGTATTTCAAGAGCAATGATGCGTTTGACAAATCTAAAAATGTTGTACATCGCAAACTCGCCAATTACACACGAAAACTTCTTTATTGATATTAATCCAGAATCTCCATATTATTCTGAGAGAAATTCACTAAGTTGGGAGAATCTTGAAACTCTAACAGATATCGAGATATATAACTGTGTAAACCTTACTGCTCTACCTATGGAGCTACTCGGTCAATTGCCTGAATTGCAACTTTTGAATATTGCATGTAATAAAAATATTTCAGGAGAACAATTGAAGAAAGATTGGGAGGCTTTAATTGACGGTAATTCTGGAGATAGAATACAAGTACTTTATATGGGCTACAACAATCTAAAAGAGTTCCCATCATACGACTATCTTAAACGTATGAAACAATTGGGTATGTTAGATGCAACCAATAACCAAATCGAAATTGTACACCCATTCGGTAAAGAGATTAATCTAACTAAATTGTACTTGGATTACAACAAAATAAAAGAGATTAATGCAGATGAGGCTGACGGCTATTTCTTTGGATATTTTGATGTTGAGAGTTTCACATGTACGCACAATGAGTTGACAGAACTTCCCGACATTTTCAATGCAAAATCGGTAAATGTAATGGGCTCAGTTGATTTCTCATACAACAAAATGACTAAAGTTGAGAATGACGAAAATTTCAAAGGATACAACACAAGTACCCTAAACTTGTCATACAACAACTTTGAGGTGATGCCTAAGGAGATTATGCAATCTGGATCTCCTATCAGCACATTGAATATGGCAGGAAATGGAATGAAGAGTATTCCGGATAGCTCATTAATTGGAAAGTATACATACGGACTTGTTACTATTGATTTAAGCTTTAACAATCTAAAAAAACTTCCAAAAGATTTCTATGCTCGTAATATGCCGTACCTATATGGTGTAGATGTAAGCTATAACTGCTTTGAGAAATTCCCATACGAACCATTCAACGGAGCATACATTAGCACTTTTGGAATTCGTCATCAACGCGATGCCCAAGGAAATCGAACCTTAAAAGAATGGCCTACAGGAATATATCAAAGTCCAAGTATGCAAGCATTGTATATGGGATCAAATGATCTTCGCAAAATTGAAGATACAATATCACCATACATTCGTATCCTTGAGATTAAAGACAATCCTAACATCTCAATTGATGTAAGCGATGTTTGTGCTTATATTCAAGCGGGCCTGTATATGTTAATTTACGATAAAACACAAGATATTCGAGGCTGCGACTATCTTGACATTGAAAACTAACCCGAAAAACGATAAAAGATGAAAGAAATATTAAAAATAGCTTTAGCACTCATTATCGGCATATGCAGCCTTAGTGCATGTGAAGATGAAGAGCAACAAATTATCGGGTTTACTGCAGATAAACATGAGATAACAATCGGATCGATAGGCGGAATTGACACAATAAATATTATTAGTGAGAGTGTGTGGGTTGCAATATCGTCGGAGCCATGGATTACAATATCACCTGCAAATGGCATTGGCAATACAACATGTGAAATTGTAATCGACTCTACTTTACGTAATGACATGCGTAGCGCTACAATTCGTTTTTCTCCCGTTGGTTTAGAAACTACTGAAGTTCAAGTATATCAAACAGGTTTTGATAAACAGATCATAATTGCTGAACCTGAGATTGAGATTGAATCATCGGAAAAAGCAGACAAACGGAAATTCAAGACTAAAATAACTACCAATGTTGAGTTTAATATTACCGTTGAATATGATGATGAAGAATCTGTTAAATGGTTGACTGTTCCTAAATATACAATTGAATTGGAGCGAGGAGCACGTCCTAGAACATTGGAACTTGAGTTTGAATGGAAAATGAATCCCGACTTTAGAAATAGAGTAGCCAAAATTCATTTTACCCCCGCAAATGAAGAGGACGAGTTGAAAGAGCAATCTATACTTACTGTTACACAGAAGGCAGCGCCTATAATTGAAGACAATAGAGGAGGCGATTCTCTTGCTCTTATTACAATTGCTGAAAGAGTTGGATACTTAGTATCATACGACAACTCAGAAAATATGCGAAACTGGCAACATGTCAAGTTGTGGGAGGTTACCGACACAGCCTTGCCATGTGCAGATGCTGTTGGTCGTGTCCGTGAATACTCTTTCTTTATGGTAAATACTAAAGAGAGTATTCCACAAGAGGTAAAATACCTAAAATATGCAGAGAAAATCAGCTTTTATGGTAATGTTAATACGATGCTTCTAAGTATTCCTTTGGATACTCACTTATGCAATCTGGAGTATCTTAAAGAGTTGGAGATTGGTGCCTATGGTCTGGTATCTTTACCAGATGAGTTAACCAAACTGGGAAATACACTTGAGGTATTGAATTTAAGTAGTAATAATTTTGACAATATTCCGGAAATTCTTACACCAGAAAATTTCCCTAAATTAAAAAGTCTTAATTTGATTGCCAATAAAAGATGGACAATGTCAGACTTACGAAAGGTAGCGGACTATGCAGACAGAGATGGTGTTGGAATGCATATTAACACAACATCTAACGGAGCATTAGAACGTCTTTTACGTTGGGACAACTTAGAAGAGTTAAGACTATCGAATAACTATATTGAAGGTCAACTTCCTGACTTTAGGATTGGTGTCGATGGTGTGGAAGGATATACCCAGGAGGATGCAGATAAATTTGGAGGAGATACATTGAAAAATATAGTAAATAGTAATATTCCTAAGATACTGCCTAACATGAAGTTATTGAGTATAAACCTCAACTACTTCACAGGTGAGGCTCCGGCATGGCTATTATATCATCCACATCTGCTTGATTGGTTCCCTGAGTCACTGATTTTTATGCAGAATGAAGGAGGAATTGACTCGAATGGTAAAGTAGTAGGCTTCTCAAATACACCAAAAGATTTTGAATACTATTACACATTCTTCCCGGGATATAAAGACAAATATGAACTAAAAGAAGAGTGGGAGGATTAATGAATATGAGAAATATATATCTATATGTAATAATACTCACAATGTCCGTTATGGCATGTAGTGAGAAACCACTAAACGATGATATCAGTTCTAATATAACCTTCGATAAAGTTGGCTCAACATACATTCCCAGTAATGCAATCGAAGGAGAGGTATTGGTAAAATTCTCATCGGAGATGAATAAAGTATTAGATAACTGGGGCGGCTATACAAGTCGTTCCGGGCAATCAGACCTCGATCAGGCAATTGAGACTCTGAAAGTATTTAATATAGAGAGGACTTTTCCTTTCAACAAAAAAACAGAACAAAAAGCACGAAAAGCAGGTATTAATTTGTGGTACACCCTGAAATTTGATAAAGACATCGACCTGAATAAAGCAGTTGAAGTTCTATCAGAACTTAATTGTATTGAGAAGATTCAGTGCAATAGTCCAATAGTTGTTGATAAAAATCGCAAAAAACCAACAATAATTGGTAATGATGCTCTGAATTCAAGAGTATCACGTGCCGCAGCAAAATTTAATGATCCTGGCCTACAATATCAATGGGGCTACATAAACACTGGAGAGTACCCCTTTGAAAAGGAGTGGGCTCAAGCAGAACCGGGTGCTGATGTAAACTGCAAAGAGGCTTGGGAACTATGTACTGGAGACCCATCTATCATTGTTGCTATATTAGATGAAGCAGTTATGTGGAGTCATCCTGATTTAGCAGCCAATATGTGGACTAATCCTGAAGAAATAATTGGATCTGACATAGATGCAGATGGGAATGGTTATAAAGGTGATCGTCATGGATACAACTTTGTAAAAAATTCAAGCGTAATTTCGTGGTCATCACAATATGATACAGGACATGGTACCCATATTGCAGGAACTATTGCAGCTGTTAACGGCAATGGAGAAGGAGTTTGCGGTATTGCAGGAGGTTCAAATGGACAAGGCGGAGTTAAAATTATGTCATGCCAAATTATTGATGGAGAATACTCTGTATCATTAGCTCAGGAGGCTGCCGCAATTAAATATGCAGCAGATAATGGAGCAGTTATTATTCAATGCAGCTGGGGATATAATTCAGTAAATGCAAATCCTCTATTAGGTTTTGTGCCCGGTCCAGGCACAGAGGAAGAGTGGGGAAATATGTATCCCATTGAAAAGGAGGCCATCGACTACTTTATAAATAATGCCGGAGATCCAAATGGAGTGATAGAGGGTGGTATTGCA
Source organism: Marinifilaceae bacterium (assembly GCA_017936285.1). Taxonomy (GTDB): domain Bacteria; phylum Bacteroidota; class Bacteroidia; order Bacteroidales; family Marinifilaceae; genus RGIG9079. The sequence continues at coordinate 34,888 of JAGBFU010000079.1, forward strand.
ATATATGCCTGTGGTAATGAATACTCGGAATCATCTGCTTTTCCTGCTAAATACTCAAAATGTGTCTCTGTAGGAGCATTGGCGGCCGACTACACTCCTGCTTCATATTCGAATTATGACGAAGGTGTAACATTCTCTGCTCCAGGAGGAGATACGGAGTATTATGGTACTACAAATGAAAATGAGGACATTTACGATATGGATAACTGTATGGGGGCAATATTGTCTACACTCATTGAGAATGGTCAACCTGCATACGGATATTATGAAGGAACATCCATGTCATGCCCTCATGTAACAGGAGTTGCAGCCTTAGGACTATCATATGCAGCAAAAATGAAACGTCACTTCAAGGCAGAGGAGTTTGTCCAATTAATGCAACAAACTGCACGAGACTTAGATGGTTACTTTATTGGACAAAAGCAGTATAACTACAACCACACCACCCCAGGTATGGCAATAACAATGATGGATCTTTCGCTATACAAAGGAAAAATGGGTAGATTAGTAGATGCTGGAGCTCTTCTTAAGGCCATCTCAAATAGTGGTTCAGATATGAAGATTCCGAACGTCTATATTGCTCCGGGCAAAACCGAAAATATCGACTTATCAAGAATTTTCCTGAATGGAGAGAGCCTGAATTATAGTGCAACGGTAAATAGTAGCGACATTGCTACGGTAACTGTAAACAATCATATATTGACAATAACCGGAGTTGCTGAGGGTAGCACCAATGTAACTGTCAAAATTGGAGATAATAGAGAGCAGACAATCTCGGTTACTGTTAGAAACAACAGCAACCAGAACGGATGGTTATAAATGAGTTTCAAAACAGATGATGCACAGATTTCATTGTTTCATTGTTATATTGACAATATTGGTCTCTTTACCTGTCCGGACACTCGGACAGGCAGAGTTCCGGTATTCAAGAGCTCAGATTGACTCTATGATGAATCCAAAGCCTCTGAAAAACGGAGATTTGCTCCTTGACTTCAAGCAAAAAAGTTATGACTTAGGCAACGTTAAGGATAGCGATGAAATTCATAGATGTCAATTCTGTTTCAAAAATATAAGTGATAGAGCAATAAAAATCACGCACATCAAAACGACCTGTGGATGCACCGATGTCATATTTGACTCTACCTTTTATAATCCCCAGGAGAGTGGGATAATAACACTACTCTACTCTCCGGAGAAAAGGGGTGGGGAGATTGATATTAAAGGATTTGTCTATTCCTCGGAGAGTGAGACATCGCCAACAACCATACTTACCCTCAAAGGTAATGTGATAAAGAACGACAAATGGGACTATCTTCCATACTCAATGGGTGCATTGCGCATAAAAAGGAAGAGAGTTACCTTTGAGCCAATAGGGGAAGGACTAAAGCCGGAGATGCGTATAGTGTGTGCAAACAGCGGTAATGAGAGTATAAAACTTACCGCAACAAATCTACCTCACTACGTAAAATTCGCCACAGCCCCAGAAATAATTGAGCCAAACACCGAGGCAGAGATTATAATTACAATTGATGGTTCAACGTTTGAGAACCGCATAAATGGTGCTGAGTTCTCATTTCAAATAGAGGGTATTGAAGCACAAACTATCGAAAGGACAATAAAAGTTACAATTGAAAAAAGATAAAGTATGAAAAATCTACTAAAAATAGCAACCCTACTCATTATGCCACTATGTATGGTAGGCTGCTCGGAAGATAATGAGGAGATAGAGGTTAAGACCATTGAAGTCAATTATGTCTCTCTTCATGGAGACTGGATGCTGAATGAATGGAATGGAGCTCCGTTGGCTGACAGTACATACATGTATATATCATTTGAACGTACAGATCACACATTTACCATATATCAGAACTTTGATAGCATGTATGGTCGTAAAATATCCGGCAAATTTGAACTTAAGAAAGATTACTACAAAGGAATGGTTATCTCGGGCAGTTATGACTTTGAGAATGGAGATTGGAATAACGACTATATCATAACAGATATGCTTGAGAGCGGATCAATGATATGGAGTGCAGACCGCAAAGAGAGCGATGTTTCCCAATACATTCGATGCGATTCTATTCCTCAGTCTATCATAGACGAGGCAACACATCCTGAAATCTAAGAGATATGCAGAAATAAACATTGAGGCTGACCAATTGGTCAGCCTCTTCTCTTCTAAATTTAAGCTATGGAAAAAGGCAGAACCCTTATCAGCGTTCTGCCTTTGTGACCCAACTGGGACTCGAACCCAGGGCCCCAACATTAAAAGTGTTGTGCTCTACCAACTGAGCTATTGAGTCAACACAACCTCTCGATTGCGGTTGCAAAGGTAGCAGTTATTTTCTAATTCACAAAGTTTATGGCAACTTTTTTTCTAAGAAATCAACGTTAACGTTTCCACTTTTTCTAAACGAGACAAAAGTTCCTCTGCCTCTGATTCGCGAATTGAAAGTACCATTGTACAAATATTCTCAAATTTCCTATCCAAAACCTCTGGAGCACATTCCTTTACAATCTTCATGACACTATTCATAACGATATAGTCGAAATGTATTGTAAAGATTGCATTCACAGTCTTCTCCACAATCTCGGCATTTGCAATTGCATCTGCGGTTGCACTCTTATATGCATTAATTAATCCTGGTACTCCCAACTTGGTACCTCCGAAATAACGAATCACAACAACAAGTATATCTGTCAAATCATTTGACAATATCTGTCCATATATCGGCTTTCCGGCTGTTGACGATGGTTCTCCATCATCATTCATTCTGAAACGTGCCTTATCCGCACCTAATGAATAAGCATAACAATGGTGACGAGCATCAAAATACTCCTCCTTTAATGCAGCAATATGCTCCTTGATTTGATCCTCTGTAACTACAGGATAGGCAAAAGCTATAAATTTGCTCCCCTTCTCCTTGTACAAGCCTTGAGAAGTGGCAACAATCGTTTTATATGTATCTTTCATCAGGAGATAAGATAACGATGAATTTCATTTACCTTGCTTCTATACTCGCTATTGGTTGACATTCTGTTCTCTACAATTCTACAAGAGTATAAAACTGTCGAATGATCCTTCTTTCCTATTGCATTTCCAATTACAGAGAGAGAGTCATTGGTTAGCTTTTTGGCGAAATACATAGCAATCTGACGAGCCTCTACAACATCATGTTGACGAGTTTTACACTGCAATGCACTCTCATTTATATTGAAATATGCACATACCCGTTCACGAATTGTATTGAGAGAAATTTTGGTATCAATCGGCTGCGCCTCTGTTACCACACTACCAGGTTGCGGTCCAAGAATCTGCTCAACGATAGCAACATTCAACTCGCTCTTCAGATAGATTGAATAAGCCATTAACTTAGTCAATATTCCCTCAAGTTCACGAACATTACTACTTACTCGTTTTGCTATCAACTCAAGTATATCCTGTGGCAACTCCATTCCATAATTCTTAGCCTTACGGACAATAATATCCTTTCTGGTTTGGAAATCCGGAACATCCATTTTGGCTACCAGGCTCCACTTGAAACGTGAAATGAGTCGATCCTCAATACCCTCAAGTTCATTAGGATCCTTATCACATGTCATAATAACCTGCTTACCGCTCTGATGAAGGTGGTTGAATATATGGAAAAAGGTATTTTGGGTACCTGTTTTACCTGCAAAATCCTGAACATCGTCAAGTATCAAGACATCTATCAACTGATAAAAGTGAATGAAATCATTTACCTCATCACGCATCTTAGCCTCAACAAACTGACGCATAAAAAGATTTGCAGAGAGATATAATACACTCTTCTCAGGATGTCTTTTCTGAACCTCCAATCCGATAGCATTAACCAAGTGAGTCTTTCCAAGACCAGAAGCTCCCCATAAAAACATTGGATTAAAGATTGTTCCTGGATGATCGGCAATAGCCAATGCTGCATTATATGCCAATCTGTTACAATCACCTAAAACAAAATTATCAATAGTATACTCTGACGATAGATTAGAGTCAATTGTAATCTTATTATGTTGTTTCTCAAAAGGATTTCTAATTTCAACAGGAGTAGTTACCTGCTTAGGGGCAGAAACCGTATTAAAAGCTGTTGTGCCCTGTCTCTCTAAACCGGCATTGGAATCAATAACCACATTGTAACTGACTGCCGGAACAAATCCATAAGAGTTTTTCAAAGCAGTTGCAAATACTGAAGAATACTTATTATCTAACTGCTCACATATAAAGTCCGATGAAACTCTCAAAACCAATGATGCTCCATCAAAACTCTCAACCGAAATATTGGCAAAAAGAGTTTTGAACGCCTTGGGTTCAACGCGTTCAGAAACATAGTCAAGACATCTTGACCACAACTCATTATTTTGCACTTGCATATTCGGCCATTTTAATTCAAGGGACAAATTTCAATAAAAAAAAGTTCACAAAAAAATCGTTTTTTCTTTGGAAGAGGGTTTCTATCTCAGAGTCAATGTGTTACACGCATCCCATTAATTACCAGACAATTAGCAATTAAATCTATTTAGAGATAGACACCTATGAGAGCATTTTCATTGCAATTCACGAGAAGAGATTCAACCCGTGAGCTTTTGTTCAAACTCAATATCTATAAAGAACTAAGCAACCTTGCCTGTTACATTTACAAAACAATATGTTAACTTTTATTAATTATTAAGAGAGACTTTCGCCTCTCCTAATTAGACAGAGTACAAATAAAGCACTCTTAAAATTTTACAATAAATGCTTCAGGGAACTCCTCTTGTAATTTTCTTAAGGCACGCTCTACCTGTCCCAGTTTCTTATCGGTTGCCGTTATATAATAGAAGTAACCGCCCTTGTGAATCTCCTTTAGGTCAGGATACCTTACATATAACTGATCATCCAACGGCAATTGCTTAGATGCCTGATGAATGGCAACCCCGTAAATAATATTCTCCTTATCTCCATTTCCGCCAAAGACTGAGACATTTATATAACGTTTTGGATTATTTTTCAAATCAGTCAACAAAGAGTTCAGTGTAAAATAGAAATCATCGTTACTGATTAATTGTCCTATAGTTCCCTCGCCTCTGGCAATCTTATCGGCAATAGAATCAAGCGTTACCAACAGAGTATTGATATTGCCCACGACGTTCATCTCATAAATTGAATCTGAGATTGCAACTATATTGTTTATACCTCTACTTATCGATTGATTATTACTTGCCAAGGCTCCCGTTATACTATCAAGATTGGTTACGATACTATTAATTCGCGGAGCATTCTCGCCTAATACAGTATCTAGAGTTCCGGTAACACTCTCCAAATTTGAAATGGTTCTACTAATACTTGCAAGAGAGGCTTTGAGATTAGTATCCTCTTCCCCACTCAAAATTCCCTGCATTATTATCAATACCGAATCTAATGAGGCCATCAACTCTACAGCTCTGTGTTTAATCGGGGCAATCTGCTCATTAAGCTGCATAAGCAATGACTCACCTTGATCGCCAACAAGAGTATCCCCGCTTTTCGCATAAAAATAGGCATCCCCGGGGATTAGTTGAATCTCTTTTGTTCCCATAATATCGGAACTGGCAATCTTGGCAACACTATTGACAGGAAGAGGCAAATCTCCTTTTACATTAAATGTAACGGCCACCTTATCGTACTCCTCGCCAATAAACTGGATCTTCGTAACTTGACCAACCTTATATCCACGATAGACAACCGAACTTGATACCTTTAAACCATCTACCCGGGAATATACCGAAACAAAATAACTATCCTTATCAAATACGGATGTTGAACCTAGAAAATTTATACCCCACACAAGAATAACAAGTGCAGCCAACACTGTCAGTGCTATCTTTACCTCTCTCTTCATATACTATCTTAATTTTACATTATATATAGGAACCATTGTGCTATTTGGCAATCTTACGTAACTCAGCTACATTTACAAGTTTTCCCTCCTTAACTCCTATCACAAAAGCCCCTTTTATCTTCTTACGAATCTCAGCAGCTTTACGTGCCACCTCTTCATAAGATTTCGTCTTGCAAATATAATATTTATATCTGTTTCCATCTCTCAAATGGTAGACAGATTCTGAAACACCGAAAATTCTGTTGTTTTTTGCAGGTTCTGACAAATTTCCAATCTGGATTGCAAAGAACCAATCATCATTGCTTTGCGGCGATGTTTCGGGGAGCAAAGAACCCTCCTCAAGAGGCTCATTATCCGAAACTTGCACAGTAGAAGCACTCAACACTGATGTATTGCTCTCCATCTGTCTTTTATACTCCTTAAAGGCATTAAAGAGCGATTTTGCTATTGTATTCTGAGTTGTTTCTCCTCTTAAAGCACGCTCCTCAGTAGGATTTGAAATGAAACCTACCTCAACTAAAACAGCGGGCATTGATGCATCTTTTAACACCCATACCGGCTGTTGTTTAACCTTTCTGTCACGCCAACCGGTAGCCTTAACCATCCCCTCCTGAGCCAACGAAGCAAACAAAAGGCTCTCGTTCAAGTGAACATTTCTGATCAAATTAAAAATAATATATGACTCCGGTCTGGTAGGATCAAATGTTTCGCGAATGACAGAATAGTCGCTCTCATACTTCAATGCACTATTCTCACGCATCGCAGTACGCATATTCTGTTCACTACTATTTGAACCTAATACAAGAGTCTCAATTCCCCTTGCACTTCTATCTTCCGCTGAATTCAGATGGATTGAAATAAATAGATCGGCATGAGCATCATTGGCTATCTTTGACCTGCGCTTTAAATCAACAAAAACATCTGTCTTTCTGGTATAGACAACCTTTACATCAGGAAAATTACTTTCAATCATTTTTCCAAGTTTCAAAGCTATCGACAATGCAATTCTCTTTTCATGCGACGAACTCCCCACTGCTCCGGGATCCTTGCCTCCGTGTCCCGCATCAATACATACACTCTTAATCTTTGTTAAATTACTTTGTGCAGACAAATCCTGACCGCAAAAGAGAACTACTGCAGCAAGAAAAAACGGAATAAAAACTCTCTTTATTACATTCATATCAATCTATTTTTCATATTTAACACCTTTCAAGTAACTCATTCATACACTATTACCTACTTTTTCAGATTCATTTTGTTTTTTTAAAATGATTCTCTAAGATGAATGGGTAATATTTCTTAAATTTGCGTCCCGAAAGCAAGAGACAAATTTAATAAAAATTGCAGAACAGAACAAAGACATATATTTTTATGACCATAGTGCTTTGTGCATTCATGGCAGCTCTTTTTGTGCCTAGTGTAAAGGCCGAAAGAGCAAACCTCATATATATGTTATATGCCGATACTATCGTCTCGCATGACAGTGTCAATAATGGAACTGCAACAACGGTCATAACCGACACAACCCAGACCGACACCACTGCCGCACCCAAGCCTTTGTTCAACGATGTGGTAACATTCAAAGCAAATGACTCCATTCAATTGAGTATGCCCAAGAAGGAGATCTATCTCCATAACGGGGCTGATGTCACATATATTACAACCCAATTACAAGCTGACTATATCTCACTTAATATGGAGCAAAGCACCGCTTACGCTGAAGGAGTATTGGTAGATAGTGCTACAGGCGAGGTTTCAGGTGCCCCCCATTTCAAAGATGGAACCCAGGAGTTTGACAGTAAGAACCTTAGATACAATTTCCGTAGTGGCAAGGGTATTGTAAGCAATATTGTCATGAGCGAAGGTGACGGCTTTATACAAGGCGAGATTACCAAACGTATCAATGACAGTATCTACTGTATGAAACAGGGTAAATATACCACTTGCGACAACCATGACCATCCCCACTTCTATCTTGGCATGACAAAAGCAAAGATGATTCGCGGAGATAAGGTTGTCAGCGGTCCGGCATACATTAGTATTGCAGATGTCAAACTTCCTATAGGTGTCCCATTTGGATTCTTCCCATTCAGCAAAAAGGGAACGTCTGGCGTTATCATTCCTACCTACACCGAGGAGAAGATGCGAGGATTCGGACTTCGGGACGGAGGATACTATTGGGCAGCAAGCGAATACTTTGATGCAGCACTGACGGGAACCATATATACCAACGGCTCATGGGCAGTGGATCTGGGCTCAAACTATAAGAAGAGATACAAATTTTCCGGAAGTTTCCAGTTCGGAATGAGTAAAAACACCTATGGTGAAAAGACCGATGCTGATTACTCGAAAACCTCATCGTGGTCGGTAAAATGGACTCACTCACAGGATTCGAAAGCAAATCCGTACAGCACATTCTCAGCCTCTGTGGATTTGTCGTCAGCAAACAACAACTACTACAACTCGACATCTTTGAACGAGATTGCCAATCAGCGTAAATCGTCAAGTATATCGTTCAGCCGTAAGTGGCCTGACTTGCCGATAAACATAAGTACATCGCTCAGTCACAACCAGAATAGTGCTGACACCACCATATCACTTACACTGCCCAATCTGAATCTTAAAGTATCTCAGATATACCCATTCCGTAAAAAAGTTCGTTCTGGAAAATACAAGTGGTACGAAAATATTGGCTTTACCTACTCTTTTGAGATGAAAAACAACATCAACACAAAGGAGTACCTCCTTGGAGAGTCATTTAAAAATATTGCCAAAGATTGGAAGAATGGCTTCAAACACAACATTCCTCTTACTCTTAGTTTAAAACCATTCAACAACTTCTCAATCACTCCTTCATTCCAGTATACCGGTATCGGAGTATTGAAAACCATCAGAAAAAATTGGGTGGTTGACTCAACCCACTCACAAGGAGGCTATGTCAAGACCGACACTGTAATGGGATTCCGCTATGGACACAACTACTCAGGCTCGATCTCTGCAAGCTACACACCTACAATTTATGGTATGTATTCGGCAAAGAACGAAGAGCGTCGTCTTGTTGCAGTTCGCCACGTACTGCGCCCAACCATCAGTGCCAATTACACACCCAAAATGGGCGTCGACAGAAAGAAATACTGGTACTCTTACACCAATGCTAAAACAGGGAAAGAGGTTGAGTACTCTATTTTCGAGGGACAGCCGTACAACATTCCCAGCAACGGCAAAGAGAGTGGAAGTATCAACTTCAGTCTTGACAACAACCTGGAGATGAAGGTAAAGAACTATGCCGATACAACCGGAGAGAATCCAACCAAAAAGATTAAATTGATTGAGAGTTTGAAACTCTCTACAAGTTATAACATCTTTGCCGACTCACTGAACTTCTCAAACATCTCACTATCGGCACGTACAAAACTGTTCAACACTGTTACCATTAATGTAAGTGGTACAATTGACCCATATAAGATTACTGCACAGGGAGTACGTATAAACAAATACAATGGAGGAGTTGGTCGTCTTACCCGTCTTAGTGCCACAGCAAGTTTCTCACTGTCTGCAGACAAAGGTAAAAACAAAGAGGCTAAGAATGAGATGCTGAATGGTCACTATGATGACTATATGGATTTTGACGTTCCCTGGAGCGTTAACTTCAACTACTCATTTAATCTTAATCGCTCTTACTCTAGAAACAATGCAGAGGGTGCAACCAAACCATTGGTAAAGAATACCATTACACAAATTGTGAATATTTCGGGCGATGTCTCATTGACAGAAAAATGGAAAGTCGGATTCTCATCAGGTTATGATATCAAGAATCAAAAAATCACCTCCACAAGTTTCAATATATCGAGAAATCTGCACTGTTGGGGTATGACCTTCAACTGTATCCCATTTGGAACACACCAGTCATACAACTTCCAGATTAACGTATCATCAAGTATATTACGAGACTTGAAGTTGACAAAACGTGACTCATGGTACGATAACCACTAATTCAATTTTGAGCGACACTCATCGAGAGTTGCATTGGCACTCTCCCACTCCTCCATAAGTAATTCAAGTTTCTGTTTCATCGCACCATAGCTCTTGAAAAGGGCCTCGTCAGTTACTCCTGTCGCCATCTTCTCCTCCATCTCGGCAATCTGAAGCTCGACACTCTCAATATCCTTCTCAATCTTCTGTACAGCCTGCTCCGCCTTGCGAATCTCCTTATTCAGTTGCTTACGCTCTTCAAATCCCAACTTATTAAGCGAGGGTTCATCCTTTACAACCTCGCTCTGCTGCGTAGCGTTCTTGGAGCCATGGCGCAACTCATACTCCCGGAAGCAAGATATTTTCTTAGCCTCGAGGAACTCTGATATACCACCTAAAAACTCCTTGACCTGATGATCGGCGAACTCATACACTTTATCAACCAAGCCATTAAGGAAATCTCTATCATGTGACACACAGATAACTGTCCCTTCAAAATTACGCAGAGCCTCTTTTAAAACTCCCTTGGTCTTTAAATCCAGGTGGTTTGTCGGCTCATCAAGAATCAGTACATTATATGGTTCCAAAAGGAGTGTCACCATTGCCAAACGAGTCCTCTCACCCCCGGATAGCACCTTTACCTTCTTATCAATATCCTCGCCCGAGAAGAGGAATGCACCAAGAATATCACGCAACTTCTTGCGTATATCACCCACAGCAACCCTATCAACAGTATCGAAAACTGTCAACTCAGGATCAAGAAGATCTGCCTGATTCTGTGCAAAATAACCTACATGCACATTGTGTCCGATATGCACATCTCCATCGTATGGAATCTGGTTCATTGCCATCTTGACAAGGGTACTCTTACCCTCTCCATTCTTACCCACAAAAGCGACCTTCTCCCCACGAAGAATAGACAGATTAACATCTTTTATTACAAGATTATCACCATAACTCTTAGAAGCCTCTTTGGCACTCAGTACAACATCTCCCGGGCGAACTGCAGGCTGGAAACGCACAACTATATGGCTGGTATCCAAGTCCTCAACCTCGATTCGCTCAATTTTATCCAACTGCTTTATCCGGCTCTGCACTTGCACAGCCTTCGTAGCTTTGTAACGGAAACGCTCAATAAACTCCTCAGTATCCTTAATCTGCTTCTGCTGATTCATGTAAGCACGAGTCTGCTGTTCTACTCTCTCGGCTCGCAATGACTCAAATTGAGAATAGGGGACTTTGTAATCATATATCTTTCCCAACGAAATCTCAATTGTTCGATTAGTAATATTATCAAGAAAAGCACGGTCATGCGAAACCACTACAACTGCTCCGGAATAGCCCTGCAAAAAACGCTCAAGCCATGTGATAGACTCTATATCAAGATGGTTAGTCGGCTCATCAAGCAGAAAAATATCTGGACGCATCAATAGCAATTTAGCCAACTCGACTCTCATTCGCCATCCTCCGCTAAACTCAGAACAGGGGCGGTCCAAATCACTCTGTTTAAATCCCAGGCCCTTCAAAACCACCTCTATCTCACCGTCCATCTCGGATAAACCGCAAATTGCTATTCTTTCGGTCATTGTATGAATCGTGTCGATTAACTTCATATAAGCATCAGATTCATAATCTGTACGTTCAGCAAGTTGGTTATTCAGTACCTCCAACTCCTTTTGCATAGCAAAAAGATGTGAAAAAGCCTTGGCTGCCTCCTGGCGAACTGTAGTTCCCTCATCAAAAACAATTGTTTGCGGCAAATAGCCCACCTTGCAATCATTATCTGTAGCAACGTTACCTTCGGTTGGCAGGTTCTCGCCTGCTATAATCTTTAACAAAGTTGATTTTCCTGCTCCATTCCTGCCTGTCAATCCTATTCTGTCTCGTTTGTCTATTTGAAACGAGATTGAATCAAACAGTGTAAAACCACCGAACATTACACTTACGCCATTTACCGCTATCATTGTATACTCCTTTTAATTATTACAAAGTGCAAAGTTAAAAATTTAACACTAAAAACTACCCTCATAATCTTTCTCAAATATCATGAAAACCAAGTGCTGAGGTTGAAATCAATTTTAATATTTAGCCGATGTGCATTCTATATCGGTTTTTTAACGCAAATAGTCACAGGATAAAACAAACTGCTTTTGAATGAGTTTAATTATTACACAAATTCTAAAAAATCAATATATGAATGAAAAAATATTTTTTCCTATTGCAATTTAAAATTTCAAACGCTAACTTTGTCAAGTTAAGTTATAAAGGCTTAATGGTTATTTGAAATAAACTAAACACAATAATAGAATGTACAAAGGATTTTTCAAACTTCCGGCAATCGAGAACGAGCCGGTCAAGAGTTATGCACCGGGTTCTCCGGAGCGTGCTGCGCTAAAGGCAGAGTTGAACAGACTTAACAGTATGGATGCCGACATTCCAATGATCATTAATGGTCAGGAGGTACGCACAGGAAACATGAAGGCTATCTGTCCTCCACACAACCACAAACACGCTATTGGACACTACCACCAGGGCGATGCATCGCACGTGAATATGGCTATTCAGGCTGCGATGGCAGCTAAACCAGCTTGGGAGAAGATGAGTCCTGAGTCTCGTGCGGCTATCTTCTTGAAGGCTGCTGAGTTGATTGCAGGTCCATACCGTCAATATTTGAATGCTGCAACAATGTTGGGTCAATCAAAGAATGCTTATCAGGCAGAGATTGACACTTGCGAGTTGGTAGATTTCTACCGTTATAACGTTAAAAATATGTTCCAGTTGTATGGAATGCAACCAAATACCCCAACAACAACTATGTGGAACCGCGTTGAGTGGCGTCCATTGGAGGGATTTGTATTTGCATTGACTCCATTCAACTTCTCTTCTATTGCAGGAAACCTTCCTGGAGCACCTGCTCTACTTGGTAATGTTTGCGTATGGAAACCATCGAAGACAGCTGTTTATGCAGCATACGTTGTTATGAAGGCATTGCAGGATGCAGGACTACCAGACGGAGTTATCAACTTGGTTTACTGCTCAGGTCCTGTTGCAGGCGATACAATCTTCAGTCACGAGGATTTCGCAGGATTCCACTTCACAGGTTCAACAGGCGTATTCAAGGGCGCATGGAAGAGCATGGTTCAGAATCTTGACAAGTACAAAACATATCCAAGAATCGTTGGTGAGACTGGAGGTAAAGACTACATCTTTGCTGATCCTACATCAGATCCAAAAGAGGTTGCAACAGCAATCACCCGTGGAGCATTCGAGTTCCAGGGTCAGAAGTGCTCTGCTGCTTCAAGAGCATTCATCCCATCTAACATTTGGGAGCAGGTTAAGGCTTACGTAGCTCAGGATCTTGAGGAGATTAAGACAGGCGATGTTATGGACTTCACAAACTTCGTGAATGCCGTTATCGACGAGGAGGCCTTCGACAAGTTGGCAGGAGCTATCGAGGATGCTAAGGCCTCTAAGGATGCTGACGTAGTATTGGGCGGAAAGCATGATAAGAGCGAGGGTTACTTTATCTATCCTACAGTTATCCAGGCATACGATCCTAACTACATTACAATGCGCGAAGAGTTCTTTGGTCCTGCAATCACAGTATATGTATATGAGCCTGATAAGGTATGGGAGACACTTGACATTCTTGACAAGGGTTCTGAGTACGGCTTGACAGGAGCTATCTTCTCTAAGGACAGATACGCTATCGAGAAATATACAGAGCGTTTGATGCACACTGCAGGAAACTTCTACATCAACGATAAACCAACCGGAGCAGTTGTTGACCAGCAGCCATTCGGTGGTGGTAGAGCTTCAGGAACCAACGACAAGGCAGGTTCAATCTTCAACCTAATCCGTTGGGTATCTCCACAATGTATCAAGGAGACCTTCATCCCTGCAACCCACTACACCTATCCTAACTTCAAGGAGGATTAATCAAGAAACCGGATATAAAAAGATCCATAAATCAATCGGTCGGACTGTATTACGTGTCCGACCGATTTTGTTTAGAGGCTACTCAATACAAACATCAAGCACCTCCATAACTAATCAAAAAATATTGTATATTTGCATGCTACATAGAAATACAACCAAGATGAATATAGTTATTGTTGACGGATATACTTTGAATCCGGGAGATTTAAGTTGGGAGAAGCTAAAGGAGTTGGGCGAGGTTACAATTTACGATCGTACTGCCCCTGGAGAGACAATAGAGCGTTGCATTGATGCAGAGATGGTATTGACAAACAAGGTTATATTTAATGCCGAGACCATCAAAGCGCTCCCCAAACTAAAGTACATAGGAGTATTGGCAACCGGCTACAACGTTGTTGATACAAATACAGCAAAAGAGTGTGGAATTATTGTGACAAATATTCCTGCATACAGCACTGAGTCTGTAGCACAAATGGTATTTGCACAGATATTGAACATAACCAACAGAGTCGGTCATTATGCTTCTGAAAACAGCACAGGCAGATGGGCAAACAACACCGATTTCTGTTATTGGGACACTCCCCTAACTGAACTTGCGGGTAAAAAGATTGGAATTGTAGGATTAGGTAATACAGGATCTGCAACAGCACGTATCGCCAATGCTTTTGGAATGGAGGTTTGCGCCTTTACATCCAAACCCCAGGAGGCAATTCCGGATTATATCACAAAACTTCCACTTGACGAGCTATTCTCAAGGTGTGATATTGTTTCTCTTCATTGTCCTCTTACCGAGACCACCAAGGAGTTAGTCAATGCAAAACGCTTGGCAACAATGAAATCAACTGCAATCCTTATCAATACAGGACGAGGCCCCTTGGTTGATGAACAGGCCGTTGCCGATGCTCTTAACAATGGTACCATTGCAGCATTTGGCGCTGACGTTCTAAGCGTCGAACCGGCACAACCGAGCAACCCACTCTTAACGGCACAAAACTGCTATCTCACCCCCCATATTGCATGGGCAACCTACGAGGCTCGTGTCAGACTTTTGAATATATGCATCGCAAACGTCAAAGCTTTTATAGACGGAGAACCACAAAACATTGTAAACCGATAGAATAGAAAACAAGGGGTGTCCAACTTAATCGTTAGGCATCCCCTTGTTTTGAAAAGTTGTATAACAAATGCTAACTTTAGACATACGAAGTCCGAAAAAGATAAGTTCACCTGACGTAAATTAGCATTTTGAAGGTGAGCTTGACGGCAAAATAGACCTTTAACTCAACCTTATAATGTGTTCACATCTAATCAGAGTCTGAATCTATGTTTGACTCTCGTTGGTGAGCATAGTGTAATCGTCTAATGTGCAGAGGCGTTTCACCTAAAAAGCGTTTACAAAACTTACTAAACTGGCCCGTTCCCGAAAATCCAAAATTATCAGAAATTACATTTATAGGTAAATCTGTCTCGCACAATGCTTTATAGACATCCTTACTCTTCTGCTCCTGCATCCACCTATATGGGACAGCTCCATCATAGTAGCGACGGAACATCGTATTAAATGTATTAATATCATAACCACACAACTCAGCAAGATGGTTAAGATTCTTGGCTTTGGGACGTTCATTCTCAACCAACTGTTTGAATGATTGCCCATGCGACAAAAGGTGGAAGAAAAAATTAGACAACTCTTCCGGAGTATAGTAGAATCTGAAAAATCCAAAAAGCGTCTCCAATACCGATTCATGCATCTTGCCACACTGTACCTCATCATACAACAAACGCATCGTTGGAATCATCCAATCTCTAAGAGGCTCATTAAAAGGCAAAGCCTGGAAACTATACTGAATATGATGACTCTTATAAATCTTGAAGAGAGCACCCATATCACACATCGAACCGGGATTCACAAACTCTGCAATCATAAGATCAACATCCGATATCGGGTCAATATTGTAACTATGTTCCTTATAGCAAAAGACAAAATGTTTCTCCTCTACTTTAAAATTCTGACAATCTTCAGAATTAATTATAGCATCACCATAAAGAAAGAAAATTATGCGATTCGTATTTCCTCGCTCAATAATCAAACTCTCTTGCGCTCTGCATCTCTTTAAATAGAAACTCACCTCAGGGTGCTCTATTAATGGGCATGTTTCAGGGCACTTCTGTATCATCGTTTACACTTTTAAAATTAAAAAGGCTTTACATTTTGATTTATAATGCAATAATAGCAAAGAAATTTGAAATGTACAAATTTTATTGACTTTTCAGATATAAATATCTCTATTTAATTTTATTTCTTATACAATCTGATGAATCTATCCACTATTATATTATCTTTGTTTTACAAACACAAAACGAACGAACTGCACTATATGCTGATTAAACATTACTATAAAGAGAGGCTGAAACATGCAATAAGATTTCGGACAAAAAGAGGTTTCGGAGTCCACTCTCCGTATATGTTTAACCTCATTACCAATATTTTACGAAATAGAAAATGTAACACATACAACTATCCCCCCTTCACCTACAATGATTCGGGAGAGAGGAAGCTGTTCCAACTTACACATAGGCTTAAAGAGCATATCAAACCCGAGAAGATATTTGCAATGGGAGCACGCTCAGAACGTCTAAAAAATTACATTAAAGATGTAAAAATTACAACCTCGCTCAGTGATATTGATTCATGCAAATTTTTGTGGATTGATATCTTTAACACTCTTTTAGACGATATTACTCCCACCATCATAGAGTGGTGCAATGAGTATGAAGGATACCATGCCATTCTGATTACAAACATAAACAAGATTGCACAACAGAGAAGTATGTGGCAAATCTTGGCGCCCAAAGCAAAGGTAAAGGTTGAAATGATGTGGTGCGGGCTGTTAATCTTCGATACAAAGCTACAGCCCGGTTCATACCATCTTCTACCCTGAAGTACTACCGCTTAAAATACTTTCCGATATATGGGATTGAACTCAATGGGAGATCTAATTTAATTACAACCCCCACATATATCAACAAAAGAAGAGTGTTTATACCTAACTTTAGTAATAGGGAATCCGGCTCGAAAATCTCTGATATTGCCCATAAAGCCATAGCCAGAACAACATACACAGCTATTCGTTTCAGGTTATATGGGACCGGATAGTATTTTTGCCCCATAAAATAACTTAGCAACATAAGTATCAAATAACAGGCAAAAGCGCTCCACGCACAAGCCATATAACCAATCTTTGGAACAAAACATACATTTCCTATTATGACAATTACCAAACCAAATAGCGAAAACCATGCACCCCAATGCGTCCTATCGGTCAGTTTATACCACAACGACAGATTGAAGAATACACCGCTAAAGAGGTCTGCTATCATAATAATCGGAATAACCTTCATACCCTCGTAATATGATGAATGAATCAGTTTGATTATAATATCAATATAGAAAATCACAACAAGAAAGATAAACAATCCGCTTATTATGAAAAACTTAGTCGCATCTGCATAGGCAGGGCGCTTATCCTCGCCATCTGAGTGGCGCGAAAAGATAAATGGCTCAAAAGCAAAGCGGAACGCTTGTGTGAACATTACCAATATCACAGCAATCTTAGCATTTGCAGCATAAACCCCCAACTGCTCCCATGCGGTACTATCCTCAGGTAATAGATACGGATATATCAACTTATCCAGATGTTGGTTCATAATTCCAGCCAAACCCAATATTACCAGGGGAAATGAGTATCGCAAAATTCTACCCATAAGGCTAAAATCAAGCGAAAATGTAGCCTTAAAGATATAGCGCGATAATAGTATTAAAGTTATAAATGAACTTATCAAATTTGACCACAACACATAGCCCAGATTATAATCAGCTCTATAAAACCACTCTATCTTAGAACCATACCCCCACTCTATTAACTTCGGACACAAAACAATAAAGAAGAGATTAAAACCTATATTCAATACTATTGAGAAGAACTTGATGGCCGCAAATCGCCACGGATGATTATTCAATCTAAGATACACAAAAGGCAATGAAGCAATTGCATCGCACACTATAATAGCAGCCAAAAGTATCACATACTCAGGATGAGAAGCTCCCATAAAATTTGCTATCGCACCATTAAAAGCATAGACCAAAGTAAAGAATAGCAAAGATAGGGTTGCAACAATTGTCAGACATGAGGCATATACCTTTCCTTTATCCTCATTGGGATTTCCTGCAAAACGGAAGAAGCCGGTCTCCAATCCCATTATAAGCAGAATAAGGAATATAGCAGTTATTGAATAGTAGTTACTTATTGTTCCTACATCAGCTTTTGCCAGATAATATGTATAAAAAGGTGTCAGGAACCAATTTATAAATCGGCCCAACATACTACTAAGTCCATATATCGCTGTATCCTTGAACAGCCCTCTCATCCCAGCCATAAAACGCTCATAATTATTTTTGTAAAGATAATCAATTTTTTTTAATTTCGCTTTATGGAACTATCTGAGTTGAGAATTACATACATGAAGGGTGTTGGTGAGAAGAGGGCTGCACTGCTTGAGAACGAACTGAAGATTCGCACTCACGAGGATTTAGTCAATTTTTTCCCCTACCGATACATTGATCGGACAAAAATATATAAGATAAACGAGATTGATGTACAATTACCATATATTCAGATACGGGCAAGGATTCGCAATATGCGACTCACAGGAGTTGGTAAGTCGGAACGTATGACTGCCATCGCCTATGATAACACCGGAGAGTTGGAACTGGTCTGGTTTCAGGGGATAAAATATCTGAAGAATCAACAATATCGCCATGATGTAGATTTTCTGATTTTTGGGCAACCATCAGAATTCAATCACAGAATAAATATCGTACACCCCGAAATATCACTATATGAGGAGAGTAGCAACAATCTGATAGGTTTTCAGGCAATATATCCATCAACAGAGAAACTAAAAAAGGCATTTATAACTTCGAAAGTTATAACACAACTCGTCGGTAGCGTATTTAACAATATGAATGGAGTACGTCTGCCCGAAACCTTACCCGCATGGCTTATAAAAAAACAAAACCTGCTATACAGGCATGATGCCATATACAACATGCACTTTCCACAATCAATGGAACTGCTTGAAAAAGCCCGTTACAGAATGAAATTTGAGGAGTTATTCTATATTCAACTCCATATCTTACAACAAAAATACAGAAAAAAACGTCTATTCAGGGGACACATATTTGAACGAGTGGGCGACTACTTTAACACATTCTACAACTCATATTTGCCATTTCCTTTAACTAATGCACAAAAACGTGTAGTAAAGGAGATTAGACAGGATTGCCGAACTGGCAGACAGATGAATCGCCTGCTACAGGGAGATGTAGGTAGCGGCAAAACTGTTGTAGCACTACTATGTATGTTGATATCGTTAGATAACAATTTCCAGGCATGCCTAATGGCGCCTACTGAAATTCTGGCAACCCAACACTTTGAATCGCTGAAAGAGCTGGTTACTCCACTCAACATCTCTATTGCCCTGCTGACCGGTTCTACCAAAGCCAAAGAGCGCAAGGAGATCCATGAAACTCTTGAAAACGGAGAGTTACAAATTCTGATTGGAACACATGCACTTATTGAAGAGAACGTAAAATTTGACAATATTGGTCTGGCAATCATTGACGAGCAGCATAGATTCGGAGTGGCACAACGCTCAAAATTGTGGAAAAAGAACTCTATACCTCCACATATTTTGGTAATGACAGCTACTCCTATTCCCCGCACGTTGGCTATGACTGTATATGGAGACCTGGACGTTTCAGTCATCGACGAATTACCTCCGGGGAGAAAACCCATTCGCACCCTGCACTCATACGATACGGCACGCGACAGAGTATTTGAATTCATCGAATCAGAACTTGCAAAGGGGCGTCAAGCTTATATAGTATTCCCAATGATTTATGAATCCGAAAGAGTGGATATGCAAAATCTGGAGAAGGGATTCGAGCGCACAGAAAACTTTTTTATGCCGCGAGGCTACACTGTCGGTATGGTGCATGGCAAAATGAAACCATCGGAAAAGGATGAGGAGATGAGAAAATTCCAGAATCACGAAACCGATATTCTGGTTGCCACAACTGTTATAGAGGTCGGTGTCAATGTTCCTAATGCCTCTATAATGGTCATTGAGGGATCGGAACGATTCGGTTTATCACAATTGCACCAGCTGAGAGGAAGAGTTGGACGAGGAGCCGAACAGTCTTTTTGTATATTGATGTCATCATACAAACTATCGAACGAGTCTCGTAAAAGAATTGAAACTATGACCTCAACAAACGATGGTTTTGAAATTGCAGAAGCTGATATGCGCTTACGCGGCCCCGGAGATATTGAGGGAACACGCCAAAGCGGACTGATATGTGATTTAAAGGTTGCGAGTCTTGCCAAAGATGGGGCGATTCTGAATTTGGCATCTCAGATAGCAGATGAGATCCTTGCAAATGACCCCAATCTGGAGAGTGACGAGAATTCTCTATTCAACTATCAACTGAAAAGATTATTCAAGAACTTTGATAGCTG
>JAGBFU010000080.1 GCA_017936285.1 Marinifilaceae bacterium
GTGTTTCCGCAAAATCGGCGGCGGTTAACCACACTTCGTGTGCTTCTACTCCTCGCGGCTCAGCATAACCCAAGTAAACTTGGTTTCTGCATTCGCTCCGCAGCGTCGGTTCAGCATAATGCAAACAAGTTTGCCTTCTGCATTCAGCTTGCACGATTTTTCCTAATTAACTCCTCACTCTTCACTCCTAACTCTAAACTCCACCCCTGCAGCACTCACGCCCGGAATTGTACCCTCGCCCAAATGCTCAATACAAACACGAACAACTCCGCTATGAAAGAATTTTCCCTGCTCCGTAATTGGCAACGTTACCGTCTTTACACTATTACCACTACCAAGCCAAAAGCCTAATGAATCCATCATGGGGAGGCGCAAGGTATCAACCACCCAGTCGGAACTGTCGCTACGCATTGTAACTGCGCACCATATCTCACTATACGGCAAATCAACAGTATGCCTTACCGCAACATCTATATCATAAACACCCGATTCCGGCAAATTCGTCTCAAACTCACAACACTCCTCTCTAGGCCACTCCTCGCCCGAAAAATTGTAGTAACGTACTACTCTGCCATTGGAGTTACACGCCCCCGCCACAACAACCAGAACTAACAACCACCACTTCATACCTCAGCAACTCTCTGAACCTGATTCATCACTCTCAACAGATTACCTCCCCAAATTTTGGCCACCTCATCCTCGGTATATCCCTCTTTGAAGAGTTCCATAGTAATTGCAATCAAATCACTGCTATTTTGCAAGCCAAGAATGCCATCACCTCCATCAAAATCTGTCCCTATTCCTACGTGGTCTATTCCTGCAATATTCACTACATGGTTTATATGGGCAACATAATCGCGAATTGTTGCACCGGGCTCATCCTTTACAAACTCGTTATAGATTGTAACCTGTATCACTCCATCGTGATTGGCTATCGCCTTAATCAAGTCATCGGGAAGATTCCTTCTATGGCTGCAAAGTGCTCTTGCCGATGAGTGGCTGGCAATTATCGGAGCCTCACTAACCTCCAGAACGTCGCGAACGGTCTGATCTGCAGCATGCGATATATCGACCATCACACCCAACCTGTTCATTTCACGCACACATCTCTCGCCAAAATCACTCAATCCGCAGTGTTCAGAGCTACCTTTACATGAGTCGCATATATCATTATCTCCATTGTGACACAGTGTAATATACACAACTCCCATATTTTTAAACCGCTCTATATTAGCCAAATCGTTACCAATAGCATAACCATTTTCAATACCCAAAAAGATTGCCTTTTTGCCCTCGCGCTTCAAGCGGTATATATCATTTGCACAACGCGCTTGTCCCACAATAGAGCTATTCATCGCTATTTGTCGCATAATCTCATTAAGCACATCTATGGTTTTTTGTGGCATTTTTTCGAGCGAGGCCTCATCGCGCTCCCTTTGAGGCATATATGCGGCCATTATCACTCCGTCCAAACCACCTTCTGCCATCTTTTGCAAATCCACATCGGTATTCGGCAACTTCAAGCCTATATTCATCCCCGGCTCGAATTTCATCGGGGTGTCACAGTGTGAATCTATTGAAACATTGTGTCTGTGGAACTCTTTCGCCCTATGATATATCTTAGCTTGTCGGTTAAGATATTCAAAAAGAGGCAACATTGAATCACACGAATCAATCAGTCCCTCTGGATGCCACTGAACAGAAAAAATCTCTCGAACGGGCATTGCCTCCATCCCCTCGTTAATGCCATCTATCGATATTGCATTTTCAGTAAATCCATCTGCAACTCTCTTAACTGCCTGATGGTGGAACGAATTTACCCGAAGGAACTCTTTACCGAACATCTTCTTCAAAACCGAGCCCTCGCTCAAATCCACCGTATGGCTCACGAACTCTTTGCCAGACTTCTGTGAATGCTGTATCACTTTCTGTTCCAGCGACTTTATATCCTGATAATTCACTCCGCCGAAGTATAGATTTATCACCTGGTGTCCTCGACAAATGCCCATTATCGGCATACATCGGTCAGCACAGAGCTTTAACAGGGTAAAATCAAACTGATCACGTTTCGGGTCGGTATCTCCGAGTGCCGGATGTGGTTCCTCGCCTACAAACATAGGCAAGACATCGCCCCCTCCGGTAAATAACACTCCGTCAATTCTGTCAACAATGGTAGCCAATGCTCCCGGGTCAGTAATCACCGGTATCATTACTGGTACTGCCCCGGCCTGCAGCAATGAGTCTATGTATAAATCCCTTACCATGCTGTTGCCATCGGCATGGTTACATGAAACACCTATCAGCGGAGCCTTCTGGGTCTTGAAATTGTCCACACAATCATCGACATACTCACGCAACTTGGTCAAATTGGGAATTAATATATCGTTCACCATATTTTTAATCTCTTAACGGAGCGAAGTTAGTTAATTTATTTATTAAATTTGCGGTTTGAAAACAAAATAAGGCACTAAGATATAAAGTTTCTAAGAGATGAGTGATTTTAAACGCTACTTGATTACATCTGCACTGCCATACGCAAATGGTCCTGTGCATATAGGACACTTGGCAGGAGTTTATGTTCCGGCAGATATATATGTTCGCTATTTGCGCCATAAGGGAAAGGATGTTGTATTTATCGGAGGTTCTGACGAGCACGGAGTGCCCATTACCATTAAGGCTCAGAAGGAGGGAGTAACTCCACAGGATATTGTTGATCGTTACCACAATATCATTAAAGAGTCATTCAAAGAGTTTGGAATTTCATTCGATATCTACTCAAGAACAAGTAGCCCAACCCATAAAGAGACCTCATCGGCATTCTTTAAAAAATTGTATGACGAGGGCAAATTTATTGAGAAGAGCTCTATGCAGTTCTACGACAGCAAGGCTGGACAATTCCTTGCAGACCGCTACATTGTTGGTAAATGCCCACGTTGCGGAAATGAGCGTGCATACGGAGATCAATGCGAGGCGTGTGGTTCAAGCTTGAATGCAACCGACCTTATCGACCCTGTATCAGCAATAACTGGAAACAAACCAGAGTTAAAAGAGACAAAGCACTGGTATCTGCCACTTGACCAATACGAGGGATGGCTAAGAGAGTGGATTTTGGAGGGGCACAAAGAGTGGCGTCCAAATGTATACGGACAGTGTAAATCATGGTTGGATACAGGTCTTCAGCCAAGAGCAGTAACACGTGATTTGAACTGGGGAGTTCCGGTCCCGGTCGAGGGCGCAGAGGGTAAAGTGCTTTACGTATGGTTCGATGCCCCTATCGGATATATCTCTGCCACAAAGGATTTGACACCGGATTGGGAGAAGTATTGGAAAGATCCTGAGACCCGCATGATTCACTTCATTGGAAAGGATAACATTGTATTCCACTGCATTGTATTCCCTTCAATGTTGAAGGCTGAGGGCTCATTTATTCTTCCTGACAACGTTCCATCGAACGAGTTCCTGAATCTTGAGGGCGATAAAATCTCAACATCAAGAAACTGGGCAGTATGGTTGCATGAGTACCTGCGCGAGTTCGAGGGCAAACAAGATGTTCTTCGATACGTTCTTACTGCAAATGCCCCCGAGACAAAGGATAATGACTTTACATGGAAAGATTTCCAGACACGCAACAACAGCGAGCTGGTTGCAATTTACGGAAACTTCGTGAACCGTGCAATTGTATTGACACACAAATATTTCGGAGGTATTGTCCCTGAGTGTGGCGAGTTGACCGACTACGACAAAGAGACCCTTAACACCATTCCCGAGATTATTGCTCAAGTTGAGAAGAACATGGAGGGATTCCACTTCCGTGAGGCTCTTAAGGAGTGTATGAATCTTGCCCGCTTGGGTAACAAATATTTGGCCGACACCGAGCCATGGAAGGTTGCAAAGACCGACTTGGAGCGAGTTAAGACCATTCTTAACATATCACTGCAGATTGCAGCCAACATGACTGTGCTTTCTGACCCATTCATGCCATTCAGCGCCGAGAAACTACGCGGTTTCTTGAACATCGCTCCGGCTAAGTGGGACGAAA
Organism: Marinifilaceae bacterium; assembly: GCA_017936285.1. Lineage (GTDB taxonomy): Bacteria > Bacteroidota > Bacteroidia > Bacteroidales > Marinifilaceae > RGIG9079. The sequence continues at coordinate 4,040 of JAGBFU010000080.1, forward strand.
TGGGTGCATCAATGATTAAAGCTGGCCATCAGTTGGGCGAGGGAGGTCTTCTATTCGAGAAGATCGAGGATGCAACAATTCAGACACAGATTGATAAGTTGCAGGCAACCAAAAAGGCAAACGAGATTGCAAACGCAACTGTTGCTCCTGCAAAACCAAACATCAGCTACGACGACTTTGCAAAGCTTGACATTCGTGTAGGAAAAATTATTGAGGCTGAGAAGGTTGCAAAGACCAAGAAATTGATTAAGTTGACAATCGATACTGGTATTGACACAAGAACCGTTGTTTCAGGAATTGCCGAGCACTTCACCCCTGAGCAGGTAATTGGCCGTCAAGTTACCATTTTGGTTAACCTTGAGCCCAAAGCACTGAAGGGAATTGAGTCACAGGGAATGATACTTATGGCCGAGAATGCCGATGGAGCACTGCAATTTGTATCACCACAGAGCGAGGTTAAGCCGGGATCTGTTGTCTGCTAAATAATAACAAACTAACTACTACATACATGCCTATTATTTCACAACGAGGATTGGAGATGCCAGCCTCACCGATTCGTAAACTTGTTCCGCTTGCCAACAAAGCAAAGGCAAACGGTATTAAGGTGTACCATTTAAATATTGGACAGCCGGACCTTAAAACCCCACAAGTTGCAATCGACGCGGCCCGCAATCTTGACCTGGACATTCTTGAATACTCACCCAGTGAGGGTATCAAGAGTTTCCGCGAAAAACTCGTAAAGTACTACGACAAGTTTCATATCAATGTAACTGCCGATGATATAATAATCACAACCGGAGGTTCCGAGGCTGTACTATTCTCATTTATGGCATGCCTTGATCCGGGCGATGAGATTATCGTTCCCGAGCCTGCATACGCCAACTACATGGCATTTGCAGTATCGTGCGGTGCTGTAATCAAAACTATTACATCGACAATCGATACAGGCTTTGCTCTTCCACCGGTTGAGGAGTTTGAAAAACTTATCACCCCAAAGACCAAGGCCATATTAATATGTAATCCGAACAATCCTACCGGATACCTATACACCCAGAAGGAGATGAATCAGATTCGCGACATTGTCAAGAAATATGATCTTTTCCTCTTCTCAGACGAGGTTTACCGTGAATTCTGCTACACAGGTGCTCCATACATCTCTGCCTTCCACTTAGAGGGCATTGAGAACAATGTTGTGCTTGTTGATTCTGTTTCAAAAAGATACAGCGAGTGCGGTATTCGTATCGGAGCGCTGATTACCAAAAACAAAGAGGTACGCGCAAATGTAATGAAATGGTGCCAGGCGCGTCTAAGCCCACCACTTATGGGACAGATAATGGCCGAGGCCTCGCTCGATGCACCGGAATCATATATGCTTGAGTGCTACAACGAGTATGTTGAGCGCAGAAAGTTCCTTATAGATGGTCTTAATAAAATACCCGGATGCTACTCGCCTATTCCAATGGGAGCATTCTACACCGTGGCAAAATTGCCTGTCGATGACTCAGACAAGTTCTGCCAATGGTGTCTTGAGGAGTTCAGCTATGAGGGGCAAACCGTATTTATGGCTCCTGCATCGGGATTCTACACAACTCCCGGAGTTGGACGCGACGAAGTTCGTATTGCATACGTACTTGAAAAAGAAGAGCTTGCAAAGGCATTAAAGGTATTGGAAAAGGCATTGGAGTCCTATCCCGGAAGAAAATTGTAAAAGTTTTCAAATAAACTTTTTTTTCATTGAAATATGAGCTATATTTGAATGAAATTTCAAAAGTGGTTTTTGATTGCACAAAACAATAACATAAAAATAAAATTTAGAGATGAAAGTATCAGTAATTGGAGCAGGTAATGTAGGAGCAACAGTTGCTATCTGCGTAGCTCAGAAAGAGATTGTGAACGAGGTTGTTATCCTTGACATCAAAGAGGGTATCTCTGAGGGTAAGGGTCTTGATATGTGGGAGTCGGCTCCTATCACAGGTTTCAACACTCGCGTAAAGGGAGTAACTAATGACTATGCTGCTACAGCTGATTCAGATGTAGTGGTTATCACCTCTGGTCTTCCACGTAAACCGGGAATGAGCCGCGATGACCTTATCGGAATTAACGCAGGCATCGTTAAGTCAGTTACTGAGAATGTAATTAAATACTCTCCAAACGCTAAGATTGTTATCGTATCTAACCCTGTTGACGTTATGACATATTGCGCATACTTGACAGCAAAGGTTGATTCAAGCAAGGTTATCGGTATGGCAGGAGTTCTTGACGTGGCTCGTTACAAAGCATTCTTGGCTGAGGAGTTGAACGTTTCTCCAAAGGATATTCAGGCATTGTTGTTGGGTGGACACGGAGATACAATGGTTCCACTTCCACGCTACACCTCTATCGCAGGTATTCCTGTAACTCAATTGGTTAGCAAAGAGCGCTTGGACGCTATCGTAGAGCGCACAAAAGTTGGTGGTGGCGAGATTGTTAAGTTGGAGGGAACCTCTGCATGGTACGCTCCGGGTGCTGCTGCAGCTGAGATGGTTGAGGCTATCATTACCGACGCTAAGAGAATCATGCCTGTATGTGCATTGGTAAACGGCGAGTACGGATTGAAGGGAATGTATGTAGGAGTTCCTGCAATCTTGGGTAAGGATGGTATCGATAAGATCATCGAGATTGAGATGAACGAGGAGGAGCAGAAGATGCTTGAGGCTTCAGCTGCTGCCGTTAAGACCGTAATGGATGTTCTTGACGGAATGAATTTGTTCGCATAATCTTAAAAACATTCACCATATAAGGGGTTGTCCAACAATATATTGGACAACCCCTTTGTCTTAGAAGTTGCATAAAATGAAACCATGGATTGTACTATTGATATGTTTAATATCATGCAAAGAGTATCACTATAATGGAGAAGAACCATTATTTAAACAAACATACCATTTAGAAGCAACTACAATTAACGACTCCATAATTTGGGGAACAGGCATTGATATTCAGTTTCATAATGGAAAACTCTACATCCTAACCTCTCCTGCTGAAAAACATATTACCGTACTTGATACTAACGGAGAAAAAAAAGACGAATACATTTCAAAGGGAAGAGGGCCCAATGAAGCAATTTCCATAAAATCATTTATACTGGATAATGACACCATATACATTAGTGACAGACAAACTCAATTGACTAAGAAGGGAATAATTCAACACAATCAACCCAATATTGAACTTAGGACAATTAGTAATATCCCACTATCAAATGTACTAATGAGGAGAGACAACTCATTACTATTAGGACATGTATATACGTCAAGTGAAAAACATTTAAGATTTTTATGGTTAAATGAAAACGGCGATACTATCTCTAAATATAATGAATATTTACAACAATTAGAGAAATTCCCGGGCGTGGAAAGTATATATGGCTATGAATCGCGAACTTCTATCTCTCCTAATGGGAAATTTATGGTAAGTGGAACTATCTTTGGCGAAAGCTTGGAAATATTTGATTTATGCGACAATACCATTAAGAAAATTCACGAAAAAAACTACAGACACCCAAGGGTAGAGGTTAAAAACAATCAAATCTATCCAATAGACGGAATAACTACATTTGGGTATATGGATATATATGCAACTAACACCCACATATATACGTTATATTGCGGAGATACTGAAGGACGTAAGGTAAACAAAATTGCAGTTTTCAACTGGCAAGGAGAAGCAGAAACCTTATATACTGTTGATAGCGACTTCCTATATAGTATATGCTTAAATACTGAAGAAACTAAGATTTACGCCATAGGTTTAAACAACAAAAGAGAGACGGTCATATTATCATATAATATTCCCGACACAGGACATAATTCAACAAACATACACAATATTAATGTTGACACAATGTCCCAAACATTACATACAATTGATACAGGCTGGCAAGATTTAAAATTCATACCCAGTTCTGATAATACTCTACAAATTAAATTTAAATAGTAATTCACAAATATTTTCACTATACGAGGGTTAACCGCTTAGTTAACTCTCTTTTTTTTCAATAATTCTTGGGATTATTTAGCCATTTTTCCTAAATTTGCGCCTTAATTCGAGAAATGTAGATATACGTATCGGATACAAATTAAAAAACAAACATAAAATTAAGAAAAATGCAAAACAAAGGAGCGATTACTCTACTTGCCGTACTTATCGGTTTAGTGAGTCTTTATCACTTGTCCTTTACCTGGAAAGCAAATAACGTTGAGAAAGCCGCAAAGGTTTATGCCAACGGTGACTCTATCCAGGAGAGGGCTTACTTGGATTCCGTAAGCTATTTCGGATTCAATTACAATGAAATTAAAGAGTTGGAGTTGAACCTCGGTTTGGACCTCCGCGGAGGTATGAACGTAACAATGGAGGTTGATATTCCTGAGGTTATTTTGAATCTTTCAAACTACAGCCAGGACGAGAACTTCAAGAAAGCAATGGAGTTGGCAAAATCTCGTATGGTAACAGGTAACGAGGATTTTATCACATTGTTTGGAGAGGCATACGAGGAGATCGCTCCTGGAAACCTGCTCTCATCAACTCGTATCTTTACCCAGAATGAGTCATTATCTCAGAAAATTGTACCTGGGGCATCAAATCAGGAGGTTCTTGGATTGATTCGCGACGAGGCTCAGGAGACAATTGACAACATCTATCAAGTAATGAGCAAGCGTATCGACCAGTTCGGAGTTGTACAGCCAAACATCCGTAAAGCCGAGGAGAAAGCAGGTCGTATCTTCATTGAGCTTCCTGGAGTAACCGACGCAAACCGTATCAAAGGTTTGTTGGAGCGTACAGCCATCCTTGAGTTTTATGAGACATACGACAACAACCCTCAAACAGCAAAGGTTGGTGATGTTAAGTTCTATGAGTTAATGTCACAGGCTAATGCTCGTATTGCAGAGATTAATAAAGCTTCATTGGCACCAGAGGATTCACTTACTCAAGTTGTTAGCCTATACTCATACTTGCAACCATCTCCATACAATGGTTCAATCATTGGATTTGCTCACGTAAACGACACTGCAAGAATCAACTCAATGTTGAGCATGTTGCAGACAAATTCAGGAAATACCTTCTTCCCACGTGACGCCCGTTTCGTATGGGATTCAAAGAGCAGTGAGAACAATACAGTAGGTTTGCATGCTATCAAAGTAAACGAGAAGGGACGTGCTAAACTTGATGGAGGAGTTGTAACATCTGCACGCGTAAGTTTCGAGGATCAGAACGGTGGACGTCCAAGCGTTAGCATGAGCATGAACAGCGAGGGCGCATCTATTTGGGCAAACCTGACACGCGAGAACATCGGTCGTTGCATTGCTATCGTACTTGACGGAACTGTTATCTCATCTCCAACAGTACAGAACGAGATTAAGGGAGGTTCATCTCAAATCACCGGTAACTTCACTGTTGCCGAGGCTGAGGACCTTGCAAACATCCTTACATCAGGTAAGGTTGCTGCACCTCCAAGAGTTATTGCCAGCCAGGAGGTTGGACCATCACTTGGACAAGAGTCAATTGAGTCAGGAATGTGGTCATTCGTAATTGCATTCGTATTGATCCTTGTATATATGTTCTTCTTCTACAGCAAGGGAGCAGGATTGGCAGCTGATATTGCGCTGTTGATCAACCTGTTCTTCCTGTTCGGAGTTCTTTCATCATTTGGTGCCGTACTTACCCTGCCTGGTATCGCCGGAATTGTATTGACAATGGGTATGGCGGTTGATGCAAACGTACTTATCTACGAGCGTATTCAGGAGGAGTTGCTTGGAGGTAAATCTCCAAAGGATGCTGTTAAGGCCGGTTACCATGCTGCATACTCTGCAATTATCGACTCTCAGGTAACAACATTGTTGACAGGATTTATCCTGTATTTCAACGGAGAGGGCCCAATCAAGGGATTTGCTACAACATTGATCATCGGAATCTTCACTTCACTGTTCACTGCAATCTTCATCTCTCGTATCATAATTGACACACGTTTGAACAAAGGTGGTGTTGTTACATTCTGTAGCAAATACACAATGAACTGGTTGAGAAATGTGGCATTCCCATTCATGAATCGCAGAAAGGTTGGTTACACCGTATCTGGAATCATCTCAGTTATATGCTTGATTGCTCTGTTCACTATAGGCTTGAACAAGGGTATTGACTTCGTCGGAGGACGTTCATACACCGTTCAGTTCCCACAGAGCGTAGAGGTTGAGCAAATCTCAACAAGTCTTGGTCAGGCAAACATCTATGGCAGTAACCCGGAGGTTAAGACATTCGGTTCTGACAATCAGGTTAAGATTACTACAAAGTACAAAGTTGATCAGAATGGTGCAGAGGTTGATGCCGAGATTGACAGTTTGCTATATGTAGGAGTTAAACCATATTTGGCCGAGGGAACAACCTTGACCCAGTTCAAGTCAGAGAACATTCTTGAGACAAACCGTGTAGGAGCTGCAATTGCGAACAACGTTGCCGACTCAGCAGTAACAGCTGTATTGTTGTCATTGATTGCAATATTCCTGTACATCTTGATACGATTCAACAAATGGCAGTTTGGTGCCGGAGCTTTGGTTGGATTGGCACACAACACAATTGTATTGTTGGGAGTCTTTGCATTGTTTGGAAATATCATGCCATTCTCTATGGAGATTGACCAATCATTTATCGCAGCCATCTTGACTGTAGTAGGATACTCTATCAACGATACTGTGGTTGTTTTCGACAGAATTCGTGAGTACATGAAGTTGTATCCAAAACGCGACTTCACTGAGACCACAAACGCTGCTTTGAACTCAACATTGCGTCGTACATTCAGTACCTCACTTTCTACACTGGTTGTATTGATTGCAATCTTCATCTTCGGAGGAGCATCAATCCGCGGTTTCGTATTCGCACTTCTTCTTGGAGTTTGCGTAGGAACATACTCAACATTGTTTGTTGCTACTCCTATCGCATACGATTTGCTCAAGAAGAAATTAGCTAAGAAGTAATCAAAAGTAGCTATACTCTTATATATGGGGTTGACCGTTTGGTCAGCCCCATTTTTTTTAATACTTTTGCACTACTAAAAAGATAAAACAGAATATGAAGAGAATTTTACTGCTCAGCACTATTATAGCTGCAACCCTATGCTACTCATGTAGCGATACCAACTCTAAGATTGAGGGTACCGTCAAGAATTATGAGGGTAAAAAGATATACCTCGACCACATTGATATTAACCAGATAACCAAAATCGACTCTGCAGAACTTGGCAATAGTGGCGAATTCACCTTTAAGGTTAAAGTGGAGACCCCGGAATTCTACCAACTTCGTCTGAAAGGATGCGAGAACATATATATCATGGCAGAGAAAGACTCCACACAAACCATTAACATAACTAACCCTGCAGAGTACGAATATTCTGTAGAGGGCTCTACTCTCAGCAGTGAACTAAAGAAAGTTGTCAGCCATCTTAGCAATGCTCGTAAAAGATTACACAGCATATACCTTGCTATGGCCGATGAAGTGGATCAAAGCAAATTGGAAACGCTGAAAAAATCTGCTTCTCAAACTATTCTGGATCAAATACAATTCTCTAGGAAATATATAATTGAGAATCCCGGTTCTCCGGTTGCATACTTTGTACTATATCAAAAGCTACATGACGACTATGTATTAACACTCCCTACAAACCTTAACTACTATCGTGCTGTCGCAACAAACCTTGACATTAAGTATCCGAATGCCAAATACTCTAAGTTCGTTAAGAATCATGTATTGAGATTAATTGAAGAGAATACCAATGCACAATTAAATACACTTATCAACACCTATTCCCGCGATTTGCCGGAACTTAAATTAAAAGACAGCAAGGGCAAGGAGTTTGACATTGAAAAATTACGAGGCAAAACAATCCTGCTTGACTTTGCTATGATTACGGAACAAGGGACTGTAGCATATCAGAAAGAGCTTGGCGAGATATATAAAAAGTACTCAGGCAAGGGACTTGTAATAGTTCAGGTATGCTTTGACAAGAGTAAAATCCTATGGGAGATGGCAGTACGCGAACACGATATAAAGTGGACCTGCCTTTTGGATGAGAATAGCGTCAACTCCAAAATTCTTACAGATTGGAACATATCTACCATTCCTGCCAACTACATTATTGACAAGAACTTCAAAATTGTAGGTAAAAACCAGTTTGGAGAAAACCTGTCTGACTATATAAAAGACCTGCTTAAATAAAATGAGTAACAAATCGATATATTTCCTGTCAGATGTGCACCTCGGGTCCCGTTCACTAAATAATGATCGTGAACGGGAACTACACCTGATAACCTTTATCGACTCCATAAAAGAGCACTGTGCATCGTTATGGTTGATGGGGGATATATTTGATTTTTGGTTTGAATATAAGCATGCGGTTCCCAAAGGACACACACGTCTGCTTGGCAAATTAAGCGAACTAACCGATCAGGGCATTGAGGTTCACATATTCACTGGTAACCACGACATTTGGATGTTTGGTTACCTTGAACAGGAGTGTGGGGTTAGGATTCACACCAACATAACAGAACTGATTACACTAAACAACAAAACATTACTGCTTGGGCATGGAGATGGCCTGAACCCCAAAGATATCGGATTCAAAATAATCAGAACAGTATTTCATAGTAAATTCGCACAATGGTTATTTAGAATCATACATCCGGATTGTGGCATTGCCCTTGCCAGAAAATGGTCTTCTCACTCAAGAAAAGCACAAGGCGGAGTTACACAATACCAATATTCAGGAGACAACCACGAGGATAGTGTTATTTTCAGCAATGAATATGTAACACTTCATCCCGAAGTGGATTATGTAATCTTTGGCCACCGACATCTACCTTTTGAAGTCATTTTAAAGAATGGGGCTACCTATATAAATCTTGGCGACTGGCTCACCCAATTTACATATGCAGAACTAACCACGTCAGGCGAACTTTTCCTGAAGAAATTCCCAATGGCATAAGAATCTGTTTAAAATTTTAACAGATTCTAAATTAATTGAGTTATAATATTGGATTTTTACATTTTTGATTAACTTTGCACTTAACAAAATATTTATATTGTTATGTTAGTAAAAATCCTTAGCGCAACCATCTATGGTATAGATGCTCTATTAGTTACTGTCGAAGTAAATATACTTAATGGAGCAAAATTTATAATTGTCGGACTCCCCGATACCGCCGTACGCGAAAGCCAGCAACGAATCGATTCCTCCCTCCGAATGATTGGAGAACGCATTCCGGGTAAAAGGGTTATAATCAATATGGCACCTGCTGATATTAAAAAGGAGGGGGCTCTATTTGATTTACCGCTTGCCATAGGCATCCTTGCAGCAAACGAAAAGTTAGAGAGCAATATGCTCAACTCAACTATGTTCATTGGAGAACTATCGCTCGATGGCACTCTGCAAGCAATCAAAGGAGCTCTACCTGCAACCATTGCTGCAAAAGAGGCCGGAATGGAACGCATAGTACTGCCGGTAGAGAATGCTGCAGAGGCAAGTGTAGTACAGGGAATAAAGGTATATGGCTTCAGAAAACTGGAAGAGGTAATCCTATTCCTGCGCCATCAAATAGAGATTGAACCAACTCCATTCCATAACAATGGCATGATGGCAAACACAAACAGCAGAGATAGTGATTTTGCAGATGTTCGCGGTCAGGAACAGGCCAAACGAGCCTTAGAGATTGCCGCATGTGGCTCACACAACATTCTGCTTATCGGTTCACCGGGAGCAGGCAAAACCATGCTATCAAAAAGATTGCCCTCGATTATGCCTCCAATGACCGAGGAAGAGGCTCTTGAGGTAACAAAAATACACTCTGTAGCCGGCTATATGGAAAACGGGATAGGATTGATTACGCAACGTCCATTCCGCTCACCACACCACTCCGCATCTGAAAGTTCACTTATCGGAGGCGGCTCTATCCCCAAACCGGGGGAGATATCGCTTGCATGTAACGGGTGTCTGTATCTCGATGAACTTCCTGAATTCAGAAGACATACTCTGGAGCTTTTAAGACAACCATTAGAGGATAGAGAGATATGCATAACACGTGTACATGGTGCTGTAAAATTCCCTGCAAACTTTCTATTAGTGGCCTCAATGAACCCCTGCCCATGCGGATACTATACTCACCCTACACATGAATGCAGCTGTAATGAATGGACAATAAAAAAGTATCTTGCAAAGATTTCTGGTCCATTACTTGACAGGATAGACATGCACATCGCTGTCGCTCCCGTAGAGATTGATAAAATGGCTCAGAGTGATGAGATTATCGAGAATAGTGCGACAATCAGAGAGCGTGTAATAAAGGGGCGAGAAATTCAAACATATAGATTCAGGAATGATAAGGGGATATTCTGCAATGCGCAAATGGATAGTGCAATGATCAGAAGATATTGCAAACTAACACCGGAGTGTTCCAATTTGCTGACAAGAGCCGTTGAAAGAATTGGAGCATCAGCACGTACATACGACAGAATAATAAAAGTTGCAAGAACAATTGCCGACCTTAAGGGCAACGAAAAAATCGCCCCGGCAGAAATAGCCGAGGCGCTTCAATATCGTTGTCTCGATAGAAATAACTGGGGAGACAGATAACTTAAACGTTATTCAATATATCCTCCAAAGAGTTGAAGTGTCGCTTATAATCCTCCAAGCTGCGATTAATAACCTCTATCGCCTCTTCACGTCCGTAAATATGGGGAATCTCCACCTTGAACTTGTGCAACTCATCATGGTGCACATCCGGCATCTCTTTGTATGTCAAGAAGTAGTGACGAAGACGATCAACGAATGTCAAAGGCAACTCAGATATATCATTATAGATATCAAAAGCAGCATCACCCTTTAACACACAAATGATTTTATCATCTGCCTCATCACCATCAATCATTCTGAAACCACCAATAGGACGAGCCTGCACTATAATATCGCCATGCGAGATATTTTTCTCGGTCAGGACACATACATCCAATGGATCTCCATCACCGATAATCTCACAACGTCCTGTCTGCTGAGAACAAAATTGTGCTACCAAATCACCACAGAAACTTTGCGGAATAAATCCATAAAGCGCCGGCACGGTATTTGAGTACTTCTGCGGACGATCAATTTTAATATATCCACTCGCCTTGTCCAACTCATACTTAACGGTATCGGTTGGAACCATCTCAATAAAAGCGGTCAGGATATCCGGGGCATCAGGTCCCACATCCAAACCATGCCATGGGTGAGATTTATAACGCAATCCCATCAACCTGGCAATAGGGTCATTAATTTTGTTTCCCATACACTCTATTTTATGAATTTATTATACTTCGCTCAGATAAGTTTCCGTTATCAAAACATATTCTTCATTCGCGAGAAGAAGCCCTTATCACCCTGACCTGGTTTCATATCACCATTATCTTTCATTTTTTGCAAAATGGTACGCTCCTCCTTACTTGGATTTTTGGGTATCCACACATTAACCTTTACAAGCATATCGCCTCGACCATATCCATTAACGTCAGGCAATCCCTTACCCCTATAACGCAATATCTTGCCCGGCTGAGTTCCTGCCTCAACATTAACCTTCATCTTACCATCGATGTACGGAACCTCGAAACTCTCACCAAGAACAGCCTCTGGCACTGAGACAAACAGATTGTACATTATATCGTTACCGTCACGCAACAGATCCTTGTCCGGCTCCTCTTCAATCAATACAATCAAATCTCCATTCACTCCGCCATGACGAGGAGCATTTCCTTTACCTCGCATCATCACAGACATACCATCAGATACACCTGCAGGGATTGAGATTGAAATTACCTCTTCGCCCTGAACTACTCCCTCACCGGCGCAATGAGTACACTTATCTTTTATAATTTTACCCTCTCCTCCACAATTAGGACAAACAGAGGATGTACGCATAGCTCCCAAGATTGTCTGCTGTACTCGGGTTACCTGACCGGTACCATTACATGTGGAACAAGTGGTATAAGCAGATGAATCCTTTGCTCCCGAACTTTTACAATGTTCACAAGGAACCAATTTCTTCAATTTAACCTTGGTCTCCTTACCATGTGCAACATCATGTAGATTTACTTTGACCTTAATTCTCAGATCGCCACCCTTATTCACTCTACGACCACCTGAGCGACCTCCACCGAAGCCGCCAAAGCCACCAAAACTACCACCACCAAAAATATCACCGAATGCGCTGAAGATATCCTCCATACTCATTCCGCCACCGCTGAAACCGCCAAAGCCACCGAAACCGCCTCCATTTCCATCAACACCGGCATGACCAAATTGATCATATCGCTGACGTTTCTCCGGATCATTCAATACGCTATATGCCTCAGCAGCCTCCTTAAACTTCTCTTCAGCCTCCTTAGCCTGAGCCTCACCGACCTCTTCTGCTCGGTTTTTATCAGGGTGATACTTTATTGCAAGTTTACGATACGCCTTTTTCAATGTATCGGCATTGGCACTTCTATCAACACCAAGTACCTCGTAATAATCACGTTTCTCAGCCATCTTTTACTCCATTTAGCACAATCCAAACACTACTTTGCAACAACTACCTCTGCAAAACGCAACACTCTGTCGTGCAGTGTATAACCCTTCTTGGTACAATCAACAACAATATTTGATTGCTCGGGCGATGTCGCAGGAATAACTGCTATTGCTGTCTGATTATCTGTAGAGAACTGCTCACCAACACACTCTATCGGTTGCACACCCTGCTTGTTCAAAAAGCTTAGAAATGAGTTGTATATCAACTCAACACCCTCACGTAATGCAGGCACATCCTGAGCACTCTCCATACTCTTCAATGCACGTTCAAAATTGTCAACTACAGGTAACAACTCTGTAAAGATTGACTTTCCGGCAGTTGATAACAACTCCATTTTCTCCTGTGCACTCTTCTTTCTATAATTATCAAAATCGGCTGACAGACGAATATACTTATCACTCATCTCTGCCAACTTCTGCTCTAACTCTTCAATCTTAACAAGCTCGGCATCCTCGATAACATCGTTTGTAGCACTCTCGTTCATCTGCTCGGCACTCTCTACCGACGCCTCTGCCTGTTCCTTAATACTCTCCTTTTCTGACATAATTACTTTATATCTAACAATTTTACAAAGATAATATCTTACACAAGAAAATCGAAGAAAAAATGTAAAATTCTTGTGTACAATGTATATACGTTACATCCACGAAGAAGTATGCAAAATTCCTGCCAATAGATATAAAGCGACATTATGTCATATTTTTACAGCAATCCCTCGTCAAGAAAACTATAATACCCCCCACCCGAGGCAATAATAATGTGATCAAACAATCTGATATCCATCAAATCTGAACTCTTTTTAATCTTATTGGTTAACTCCCTGTCACTGATACTTGGTATTAGATTTCCGCTTGGATGATTATGAGCCACTATTATTGAGACAGCCTTATGCTCAAGAGCCATCTTCAACAACAAGCGTAAATCCACATAAGTTGCATCTATACCGCCACTTGCAACCCTTTCCGAAGCAATTACCCTATTTGATCTGGCCAAAAAAAGTGCCCAGAACTCCTCATGGTCCAAATCCCCCAAAAACGAAAAGAGTAAACCATAGGCATCACGGCTTGACCTTATCACCAAAGGTTCATCAACAACACTATTAATACTGCCAATCCTTCTTCTGGAAAGTTCCATGGCTGACACAATTGCAGTTGCCTTGGCTACACCTATGCCACTATATCTGCTCATCAACTCATTCGGAGATGCGTGCGCAAGTCGGTTTAAGTCATTACCATAATCAGCGAGAACCCTTCGCGCCAAATCAACCACATTTTCATTACCATCGCCCGATCGCATTATTATTGCCAAAAGTTCCGCACAACTCATTGCTACGGCTCCGACAGCCATCATCTTCTCACGAGGTCGTTCATCATCTGCCCACTCCTTAACAGTCAATCGTCCGCTCATTAATTATCTTTTTATATATTATGTATATTTAAGAGTGTAAAAGAAAAGGAAGCCTTCTAAAGACCTCCTCACATAACCTGTACAAGGGACTCTTAAAGCGAATTAACGTGTTTCGCTACCTGAGATTTCAAGTTAGCCGCCTTGTTATCGTGGATAACATTCTTCTTAGCCAATTTGTCAATCATTGCCACAACCTTAGGCAACATCTCTACAGCTACGGCTTTCTCGGTTGTACCACGCAATTTGCGCACTGCGTTACGCATAGTCTTAGCGTAGTAGCGGTTATTCGCATTTCTGGTCTCTGTCTGTCTGATTCTCTTCTCAGAAGATTTGTGATTTGCCATGTTTTATTAATTACAATTATTTAATTTAACTTGTTGTAGTCGGTCCGGGATTCGAACCCGAATGACAAGAATGAAAATCTTGGATCCTAACCTTTAGATGAACCGACCAATTATTACTAAAACGGTGCAAAGGTAATTCATTTTTTTTACCTACCAAAGAATTCGCTATGATTTTTTAAAACAAATTAATTACCTTTGTTACTCTGAATTAAAATTGCTATGGGTAAGTTATATTTAGTACCGACACCGGTCGGAAATCTTGAAGACATTACACTACGCGCACTGCGTATTTTGAAAGAGGTTGACCTGGTTTTGGCCGAAGATACGCGCACAACAGGTATACTGTTCAAACATTACGACATCCACACTCCCCTTCTCTCGCACCATAAGTTCAATGAACACAAACAGGTTGAGAAGATTGCTGAACGTTTAGAACTGGGCGAAAATATAGCCCTCGTTAGTGACGCCGGAACTCCGGGAATCTCAGATCCAGGTTTTCTGCTAACAAAAACATGTGTTGAACACGGAATCGAGACAGAATGTCTTCCTGGAGCCACAGCCTTTGTTCCAGCACTTGTAAACTCCGGGTTTCCATGCGATAAATTTGTTTTTGAAGGATTTCTGCCCCAAAAGAAGGGAAGAGTAAAACGAATAACCCAACTGTCAGAAGAGAGTCGCACCATAATATTTTACGAATCTCCCTATCGATTGGTTAAGAGCCTGCAACAGATTGCCGAAATTTTCGGAAAGGAGCGTAAAGCATGTGTTGCCCGAGAAATAAGTAAGCTCCACGAAGATTTCCAACGAGGAACCTTAGAGGAGCTTATAGCACACTTCACCGAAAAAGGGGTAAAGGGCGAAATAGTCTTTATGGTTGCCGGCAAAGGCAAAGAGGACAAGGATGAGGAGAGCGATGATTAATCCGCTCTCCATGCTATTGCATTGCCCTTCTTCTCTGCACGCTTACCAAACATTGCCGCACCGACAAAGTTGATTCCGAAACGCAACGAAGCACTACGTGCATGAGTAAAGTTTCCTGCCAATACATTATCTACAACCAAATAGGGCTGGACGCCTCCGAAACGAGGAGCAATACCTATTCCGATATTGGCAAAGTTACCCTCATATACACTATAACTTACCGATAATCCCAAATTCTTTACAGGACGCACATTTGCAGCCAATGTCATTGATGGATAGAACTTATCTGCCATAGCAACTCCACGCACCAACGCACTGAAGTTTACTCGCTTATTCAAATGGTATGTTGCATGAAGGTTTACCTTTGCATTCAACATTCTGCAGTACGAATCATTAGATGCAAGCACTGTAAACGATGAGGTAAGAGAATCTACCATATTCTCAAAAGCATCATCCACCTCAACATAATCGGGATCATTCTCATTCACGCTATTTGACAGATCGGCTCCCTCCCAGTTAAACTCATCATCAGAGACCAGCTTATATACATTACTCTTCCAATTAATAAATCCCAAATCATTAACCGAAGCGCCAAAGGTCCAGTCATCATTAAATTTATATGTAGCTCCCAAGTCAACAGCAAATCCCAAATTGCTCATCGCATCGGTCATCAACTCTGCATCAAAATCAATATCATTGAAGAAATCCTCAATAGGCATTGCCGTTCCGATTGGGATTCCAGTTATCGGAGCAGAGAGGTATATCTCCTGTCGGCTTTTAATCAACACACTCTCACCATTGGCAGGGCTCTCCAACGAAATCTGTGTATTCTTGACATTGGCATCCAACGCACCAAAAAGCACTTTCAAACGTCCTCCTACTGTCCACTGATCATTAATAATTCTTGAGTACCCAAAAGCTGCCTCCACATAGGCCGAGGCATCCAAAGCCATACCTCCCAGACTCTGAACAGAACCCAGATACGGTGCATTACCCTCTGCTATAAAATCAACCAATGCCTTATCGAAACCAAAACCGGCATCAAGTTTCACTCCTACGTCAAATGAGAAATAACTCTTTTTACCAGTTCTAAAAGCTACACTCAGGATATTCATATCCAAATTTGTATGGATACGGAAATCCTTATGCATCTTGGAACGTAACGCATCAACATCAAGAATCAATGAATCACACTCATAAGAGGATCTCTTAAATAATATCTCATCTATGCCAAAAGAGTTATTCATATAACCAAAGTTGATTCCAGACAAGACAGGTATTCCCACTACGCTCTTATATTCAGGCTGATACGCAGCATTCATTCTATATCTATGGGCAGCATTAGGCAACAAGAATGCTGTATTATTACCATCCTGAGCATAAAGTTGTGTTGCAGCACACAATAGAGCAACACAAGCTATCAAAAATCTTTTCATTTTCATATCCATATTACTCTATAAAATCAGACAAATCTGCTTGCGCAGAGACCACCATCATAAACTCCAATCCCTGAGTTGACTTTACTGTTGCAACACCATCGGTCGATACAACAATACCAAGAAGCAACGACTCCGACTTCGCTAACTGCTCAAAATCATTACCGTCAAGATTAAAGATTATAGTACTTTCAGCTGGTGTATCGCCCTCTGGCGCCAATATAGAACCATCACCCTCAGGCAATAGATTTGTCAAGACAGTTCCATTTGCATCAAGAAGCGATATGGCAGAAAGAGTAATATTCAACGGAATAGAGTTCTTCATCACAAGCTTTAGAACCCCCCTCTCAATATCCTCAACATCCGATATCGAGATATCGTTTATAGTGTCGTTATAGACCATACCTTCGGCGTCGATCACAAATGGCACTCTGACATCAACATCAATGCCTACCGATGCCGTATGCCATATTGTATCACGCTTTTCATGCTCAACTACGCCTAATGTTCCCTCGTAATAAACATCGCCTGTAGGTGGTAAAGAGAAGAAATCGACAATGGTTGAATTCTGATTATTAAACTCAACTACCGATGTAACAACCTTATCTGGATCACTGTTGGCAGGAACTATTGCTGAGTAACCATCCTTGAATTCAAGTTCGGCACTCTTGCCATCTTTGTTATAGGCCTGCATATAGACATCTGCAAAGAAAGGTATTCCAATACCACAATTACGAACCTTTAACGAAACTACCGGCTCCATAAAGCTGAAACTTCCGGAAATCTCCTCAAGGAAATCAACCGACCCCAAAGAGAAGTAGCCCGGATCAAGACTTACAGGCTCCATACCACTGAAATCTCCAACAGCAAACTTATACTCAAGGTTTGATAAAGACATCTCAATATGCACATCTCCACTGATAACCTCGCCTGCAGGAACCTCTATCTTATACTCAATATGGAATATCGGCTCGCCAACAAAACGAGCATCAAACTCCAAATTATTTACCTCACTATATGCCTTACCGGGCACTCCCACAATCTCGCGATGGAAAGGCGTTCCATCATGCATATAGAGCTCATCTACTCTAATCTCAAGAGTGTATTCAAAGTCGGTTGCAGGGATCTCCAGTTTGAAATCTGCCCAGAAATCCAACTCTGACACCTCAACTCCATCGGTAAATCCGATCTTTGTAGAGGCCCAAATACCCTCAGTTTGCACCTTTTCAGACAAAGTAGCCCCCTGCTCTCCAAGGTCAATAGGCGAGGTCTCAAACTCGATATCAATACTATTGACATCAAAAAACTCCTCAACCTTCATGTCATCAATAATACCCGGCTCACTATACTCGAAAACCAGCGTATCACCCGACACAAAAAGATAATCGTTGTCCTGAGAGTCCAAAACATCCCAAATCGTCAGACTACCGGTTCCTACCGGTAAAGTCAAAGTGGGACTCATCTCCCCCTCTATGCCTATTTCATCGTAATCAAAGAGATCCATATCTCCACATGCGACGAGAGCGGCAAACACTCCACAGAAGGGAACTACCCTTGTTAAAAATCTCATTTTCTTCATAATCCTTCCTAATATTTTATTTCACCTCTTTACCTGTAAAATCAATATAATATCGCACAGATCCACTCTTGACACAAATCACACTCTTGCCCTTGTATTTTGTCAGAGACAACTCTGTACCCTCAGACAGATTGAACTGTTTTGTACAATTCACACGCACATTACCACGACGATCATATATATACAGCTTCTTCTGATCTGCAACCACTATATAATCCTTACCTGAAACTCGGAAGTGCTCCACCCTTGAAACAATTCTGGAATTTAATCGAGGAGTTGTCCAACCGGAAACTCGTTTTCCATCAATTCCATAAAGCTCAATTTTCCTATCTGCCCTTGGAACAAATATTCTATAATTCTTATTCTTATCGTAATCACAAACAGTAATACCCATATTACAATTTGATGCCAGTTTTATAGGATATGAACTGACCATAACTCCATTTCTGTCCACCAAATATATCTTTGTTGGAGTAGAGAAGAGATATTGTAGTTTTCCATTCTTATATCTGTCAACCTGAACAATATCACTTGTTATTCTGCCATCAACCGATGCCTCCCACAACTTATTACCATTACCGGCAAACAGATATAGAACAGATTTACTATCCTGAACTATCCACTCCGTAGCCTTGGTATTATGGTTTACAACCTTATATGGTCCAACCACTGGTGTCCCCTTAAGTTTTGAGCACCAGTCTCCGGATGGGCCTGCGCTATTGGTATTGCCAGGCTTTACAGATGGTTTCGTTGCAGGCTTTACAGGTGTTTCAACCTTAACAGGACGTCTCTCTCCCGATGCTGCCACTGCAATAAACAACTCTTCGCCAAGATACTCTCCGCTTACACCAACTATTCCAAATGGCAATCTACCCTTCTCAAATTTACTCAGAAACTTATGGGCGAGGCCTCGCTTATCACTTTTATACACAGAGAACAACCTATCTGCCTCAACAAACTGCATAAAGGTAAAGCGAGCAGGAAGAAGTTTACGGTATGCGTCATACCAGGCGTGTTTGGTCAATGAACTACTTGCAGCGGTATGATATTGAGTGATAGCCTCCCTGCTCTCGGCCATCAACAGATACCCCTCCTTTAACTCCATACTCCGAATTGTCATCTCCGAAAAGAATGGACCAAATAGTTTTAGCGACAATAACGACAAGTTATCAACACGTTTCGAGGCATATATCGACTCCATCTCTGCTGCAACACTTATCTCATCCTTAACACCTACAAGCAGATAACGTTTTCCAGCTGAGTGCACAAGTGCTACATCGCCCGATAACAAGGAGTCGCAACAATTGACAAAAGCAGTAAAACTATCATAATCTGCCCCCTCCGCAGCTCCACCAAAACTCCTGTAATAATCAAGGAACGAAGTCAATGCAAGCCACTCAACAGCATCAAAATCTGAGGGGAAATTACTATCAAAACTACTCTGTCGAGAGTGCTGCCCCTCCAATTTTGCATACCACATAGACTCATTTATGCTTAAATAGCCCTGCCCCACCGCCGTTTTATGCTTAGGAGCAACATCCATATCCAGCACCAATCTTCCGTTGGTTTCAGTGGCAGGAACAAATAGATTGAAATCTGCATCCTCGCCCCCATTCCTGAACTCCGCATCTATTCCCAAAGAGTCCCTTGAGGGCACATATTCCACACTACTTCTGATTAGATTCAATGAGTTTCCGATAATTACAACTCTATCATAAGTAGTTACAAAACAATTTAATGCAGAATCAGCATAAAGAGCAACCTCCTTGTCCTGTAATTTAACTGCACTACCGGCAACTCCTTTTAGAAGACGTTCAACTATACTTCCTGAGATTGGTTCCACAACACTATGAACTGCAATATACGCACCTGAGCTATCACAAACGGCAAAACGTTCGGCTTTCGTATCCGATACAACACCGCGAAACTTCATTGTATCAACCAATTCTCCATATATTTTCATTGAATTAGGAGCAATCACATCGCCGAACATCTGTGATAAAGCAGAAAAGCTCCCACTATTCTCATGAACGATATATACACTCTCCTCGGGGACAAAAGAGTCTAAAGTGCGCTCAACTTCTCCATCTGCAGCCCTATGCAATCTTGTTAATACAAAAGCTATTGCACCTATAATAAACAGAGCTATCGCTACAAGAGTTATCGTTCTTTTCATATCTCCCTGCAATTACAAAATAAAATACAACTTGGGAATCAATCCCAAATTACCATAAATAAATTTTAAATAGATCTGATTCTATATAGAGTTCAATATTGGAGTCTTGCTCAGAAACTCTCTAACGGCCTCAAATGCACTCAATACCGCCAACACTCCAACAATCAACAAGATAATTCCCGCTACTTTATTAATATTACGCAATGTCCTCATTGTAAACTTCTTACGGAAAATATTCACAAGTGAAGACAATAGATACCACCATAATGCCGCGCCACACAACACACCCAATAAAACCCACAACTTTACTACCATTGACACTGACTCGCCGGTTTCCGGATCAGTCAATATATTCGACGCTCCAAAAGCACCTACAAATATCATAATCATCGCAGGATTACTTACTGTCAAAAAGAAAAGTGATGCGAAATCGCCAAGCAAACCGCGCTTTGATATTCTCTTCTCCTGGTCAGACAGTCCCTGCGGAGCCTTGGGACGCTTGAAAAAGATTGAAACACCAAGTACCACCAGCAACAAACCTCCTAAAATCTGCACCAAAAGCTGATGCTCACGCATCAAATCATCAATAAAAAAGTTTAAGCCGAAAGCAACTACAGAGGCATAAAAGAGGTCCGCACACGCTGCCCCTAAACCTGAAAAGAATCCCGGCCATGGTCCTTTGCTAAGTGTTTTCTGAATAATCAAAACTCCCATTGGGCCTAATGGGATAGAGCACAAAAAGCCCAAAATCGCCCCCTCTATTATGTATTGCAAATCATTCATATCCTATACTTTTTGCAAAAGTAACAATTTTTATCAAATTTCTTAAACAAAAGCTATCTAATTACAACTCGACGTACAATCAACCTTCCAACTTTTGAATTTAGTGCATGCAACAGCCCCTCACGCTCCATTGAAAGTTGTTTGGCCACCACACTACTCGAACACTTCACATACAACACCCCATCACTACAACTAACTGCAGTTCGGGCATTAACCATATCTCCCACAACCGAACGCCATAAATCACACACATCCAGTTCGGAATTTTTACTCTCCAGACCACTATCCTCAAACATATCGCCAATCAACTCCCCGATATGTCTGACCTTGGCATTACGAATCCCCATTGACAACCTCCCCTGCTACAACATCAAAAATTTTATACTCTCTGTTTAAAGAGGCAACTACTCTCTCCAATCTATCACGATTTGTGTCTGTAATAAACACTTGGCCAAACTCCTCGCCCGAAACCAATCTCAACATTGCCTCTACTCTTGTTGAGTCAAGCTTATCAAACAAATCATCAAGCAATAACAGCGGTTTTATCCCCTTAACTCGATGTAACCACTCATAAAGAGCCAACTTCAATGCTATTACATAACTCTTTTTCTGTCCCTGCGAACCAATTCGCTTAATCTGATACTCTCCAATCTGCATAAGAAGGTCATCCCTATGCACTCCGACCGATGTATAGCCCAATATCAAATCTCTTTGAAAATTTGCTCCAAGCAAATCCATATAGGTCTCACCGGCAATACTTGGTCTATACGCCAGACTCACCTGTTCGGAATCCCCTGATATAAGAGAGTAATAGCGATTAAATATGGGAACGAAATCAGCAACGAACTCCTCTCTTCGCCTCATGACAGCTCCCCCAAACTCGCCTAACTGCTCATCAAGCACCTCCACAAAGGAGCGATCAGCAACTACACCTCCACCAAAACGTTTTAACAACGAATTCCTATGTTGAAGCACTTTGTTGTACTTCATAAGAGTTACAAGATAATCCGGATTGGACTGCGATATGGCCATATCGAGCCACTTCCTACGCACCTCACTACCTGCGTCAATCAACTCGGAATCTTCGGGCGATATCATCACCAAAGGTATCAGTCCAATATGCTCAGAGAGACGCGTATATGGTTTTCCTCCTCGTTTGATAACTTTTTTAGACGAGGAAGAAAAACTACAAAAAATCTCAATCTCATCATCACCGCGCATATACTCTCCACGGACAGAAAAGAAATCACCTCCATGGCGCACATTCTGCGAATCCACAGATGAGAAGTAACTCTTAGTCATAGATAAAAGATAGAGGGCATCAAGAATATTTGTTTTCCCTACACCATTATTACCTACAAAACAATTAAATCCTGATGAGAGAGTTATATTCACGCTCTCAAGATTTTTATACTGGGAAATTGTAACTCTTTTCACTTGCATAGGGCAAAGTTATGGGAAATTCTTGGAAACTAACGGAAAAAAACGTAATTTCGCACCTTGAAAATAAAAAGTATTTAACTATGTCTAAGAAAATAGAGGAAAAAGAGGACGGATTCTCACAGGTTGAGAAGAGTCTGACTGCCGGCGAGCAGTTCATTGAGAAGAATCAGAAGTTGATTATCAGATCGGTAATCGGTATTTTGGTAGTTTTGGTTGCTGTTTTCGGATGGAAAAAATACATCTATGAGCCAAACGTAACCGAGGCAGAGAATCAGATCTATACAGCACAACAATACTTCGAGGCTGATTCATTCAATTTGGCATTGAACGGAGATGGTAACGCATTGGGATTCCTTGATATCGCAGACCAGTACAGTTCAACTCCAAGCGGAAACCTTGCTAACCTTTACTGCGGAATCTGCTACTTGAAATTGGGTGAGTACCAGAACGCAATTGACTATTTGTCAAAGTTCTCATCAGATGACGCTTTGTTAGGCAATATGGCAAAAGCAAATATGGGAGATGCCTATATGGAGCTTGGAGATTTCCAAAAGGCAGCTAAGATGTATGACGAGGCTGCATCTTCAAATGTAAACAAACTTACAACTCCACAGTTCATGTTGAAGAAGGGTATTGCATTGATGCAGGCTAATGACAATGAGGCAGCTGTTAAGGTATTCGAGACTATCGCTTCAGAGTACCCTGAATTTGCTGATGACATCCAGGTACAGATTGAGAAGTACATCTCAAATGCCAAATACTCTAAGTAATAACTAATTCTTATTTTTTAATGATAGAGAGGGGGCGACTCATTGAGTCGCCCCCCTTATTTGTGTCAGTAAAATCTATTTACTTAACCTCCCAGGTATCACCGCTATTCAACAAATCATTCATACAACGAATCTTTGAGATAGCCTTAACCTCGGCAATCTGATCATCGAGAGCCTGATCATAAGTCTTTGCAGGCACATCTCTGATTACTCCCAAAGCAACCGGGAACTCAGGAGCCTTCATATGAACAAGCATCCAATGGATTGATGGATCCTCAGAATGAGCATCATGAATCAGAATATCATCCTCTGTAATGCCATCCTTACCTATCTCTACCACCTTCAACAATCCATGATCAAGAACAATTCCTTTATCCTTATTCTTACCAAATATCATTGGCTCTCCATGATGCAAAACCAACTGACGATCCTCCTTCACCTCTTTATCTGTTACTGCAGCATGAGCTCCATCGGCAAAAATTACACAATTCTGAAGAACCTCCACAATTGATGTTCCCTTATGAAGAACTCCCGCCTTAATAACCTCGGCTGTCAAAGCAACATTTACGTCAATTGAACGAGCAAAGAACTTACCCTGAGCACCAATACACAACTCTCCAGGATTGAAAGGGATCTCAATTGTTCCGTACGGAGAACTCTTTGTCTTGGTTCCCATCTTTGTTGTTGGAGAGTATTGACCCTTGGTCAATCCATAAATCTCATTATTGAAAAGAAGAGTGGTAATATCTACATTCCTTCTGATCAAGTGGATAAAATGGTTACCACCGATAGCAAGAGCATCACCATCACCTGAAACCTGCAAAATATTAAGATCTCTGTTGGCATTTTTTGCTCCTGATGCAATAGCAGCTGCACGTCCGTGAATTGTATGGAATCCATAAGTACCCATATAATAAGGGAAACGAGAAGAACATCCGATACCGGAAATCACAGCCCATGACTCCTTCGGAAAATCCAACTCAGCCATTGCTCTTTGAACGGAATTGATAATTCCATGGTCTCCACAACCCGGACACCAACGAACCTGCTGATCGCTCTTAAAATCTTTAGCTGTATAATTATGTTGTGACATATATTCCCAAATTAAGCGTTGAACAATTCTGAAATCTTCTCCTTAAGCTCAACAACAGTGAATGGCAAACCTGCCACCTTATTGCACTGATAGAAATTGATTCCCGGACACTTGCTTCTCAAATAGTTTGCAAATTGTCCTAAGTTAAGCTCACATACAATAATCTTCTTGTACTTAGCAAGAATATCCAATGTATTCTTTGGAAGAGGATTGATATAGTTGAAATGAGCCAAACTTACATCCTTACCCTCCTCACGCAACTCCTTAACTGCTGAGTACAGGTGACCATAAGTTCCACCCCATCCTACAACCAAAACCTCACCGCCATTCTCATTACCATAAACCTCCTGAGCAGGAATATAGTCAGCAATCTTTGCAACCTTAGCCTCACGTAAATCTGTCATCACCTGGTGATTCTCTGGAACGTAACTGATAGTTCCGGTGATATTCATCTTCTCCAGACCACCAATTCTGTGCTCACAGCCCTTTGTTCCGGGAACTGCATGCTTACGAACCAAAGTCTCAGGATCACGAGCATATGGCTGATAAGCCTCTCCAGCCTTTGCACGCTGAACCTTAATCTCCGGTAAATTATCCATATTTGGAATCAACCATGGCTGTGCTCCGTTAGCTAGGAATCCATCAGTCAAAAGAATAACCGGGGTCATATGCTCCTGAGCAATCTTACCTGCCATAAATGCATAGTCGAAGCAGTTTCCTGATGTACTTGCTGCAACTACAGGCATTGGACACTCTCCGTTTCTACCATAAAGAGCCTGCATCAAATCAGACTGCTCAGTCTTGGTTGGAAGACCTGTTGACGGGCCTCCACGCTGAACATCAACAATTACCAATGGTAACTCAGCCATAACTGCCAAACCGGCAGCCTCAGACTTCAACGCCAAACCAGGTCCTGATGTTGTTGTAACTGCAAAATTACCCGCATAACTTGCACCAATTGCGGTACAGATTCCTGCAATCTCGTCCTCAGCCTGATAAGTCTTTGCTCCCAAATCTCTACGCAAAGCTAACTCATGCAGAATATCTGTAGCTGGAGTAATAGGGTAAGAACCACAGAAAAGTGGCAAACCAGCCTTCTCTGCTGCTGCCAACAATCCCCAGGCAGTAGCCTTATTACCTGTGATAGAGCGATATTTACCCTTAACAATATTTGCAGGAGCAACCTTGAAATGAGAAGCTAAAGCGTGTACATTCTCGGCATAGTTAAATCCAGCCTTCAAAACGGTCTTGTTTGCCTCAGCGATTTGTGGTTTCTTCGCAAATTTATAGTTGAAGAACTCCTCTGTGTGGTTTGTTGGAGTATCAAACATCCAATAAACCATACCCAACGCAAACATATTTTTACAACGTACAATCGACTTCTGATCAAGTCCTGAATCCTTCAACGCCTCCTCTGTAAGAGTTGTAATCTTTACAGGAATCAGATTATAATCTGTCAATGACTGATCTGTAAGTGGATCCTTCTCGTAACCTGCCTTCTCTAAATTCTTATCGATAAACGCATCGGTATCAACAATAATGGTTCCACCCTTCTTAGCCCAACGCAAATTTGCCTTAAGCGCTGCAGGATTCATTGCGATCAATACATCTGCATAATCTCCCGGGGTAGTAATCTTCTCATCACCAATGTGTACCTGGAAACCTGACACACCACCAACAGTTCCTTGAGGAGCTCTGATTTCTGCAGGATAATCAGGGAAAGTTGCTACATCATTACCGAACAACGCAGTAGTATCTGAGAACTGCTGTCCGGTCAACTGCATGCCATCGCCGGAATCTCCGGAAAAACGGATGACAACATCATGTTTTTTGATAACTTGTGCCTCTTGACTCATGTTTCTCGAAATTTTATTGCTGTATAACACACAAATTTAGTCAAAAAAACATTGGTTAATCAAGAAAAACTAAAAAAAATAAATAAAAAAGAGGTGTGACATACATCACACCTCTATATGTTGGTATTTTTTATACCAAAGATTACTTTGTCTCCTCTGCAACAGTCTCAGTAGCAACCTCCTCAGCCTTAGGAGCCTCAACACTCTTCTTAGAAGAACGTCTTGTTCTTGGCTTCTTGGTCTCTACGCTCTTAGCTACAGTATAAGTTGTATTGTAATCAACCAACTCAATGATACACATCTCTGCGTTATCACCGATACGGTTACCTGTCTTCAAAATACGAGTATAACCTCCTGGACGGTTGATAATTTTTGGAGCAATCTCGCCAAACAACTCAACAATAGCCTCTTTCTGCTTTAGGTAGCTGAATACTACACGACGGCTATTTGTGTTGTCATTCTTACTCTTTGTAATAAGTGGCTCCACATACATTTTAAGAGCCTTTGCTTTTGCCACTGTTGTGCTGATACGCTTGTGCATAATCAATGACACTGCCATATTAGCAAGCATTGCCTTTCTGTGAGCACTGCTTCTGGTCAAGTGGTTGAATTTCTTTTTATGATTCATGGTAATTATTCCTTATCTAATTTATACTTAGCAACATCCATTCCAAACTCCAAGTTGTTGTTTGCAAGGAGTGCCTCCAACTCAGTCAAAGACTTCTTACCGAAATTACGGAACTTAAGAAGATCTGACTTATTCAAGCAGCATAACTCTCCAAGAGTCTCAACATCTGCCTGTTTTAGACAATTCAATGCTCTAACGGAAAGATCCAACTCCACCAACTTTGTCTTAAGAAGCTGACGCATATGAAGAACCTCCTCGTCAAACTCCTCAACATCATAACCATTCTCCTGTTGCAATGAGATCTTCTCATTTGAGAACATCATGAAGTGGTGAATCAAAATCTTAGCTGCCTCCTCTAAGGCATTTGTAGGATTTATCGAACCATCTGTATCAATCTCAAGGGTCAAGCGCTCGTAATCTGTCTTACCCTCTACTCGATAGTTATCGATATCAATCTTAACATTCTTAATTGGAGTATAAATTGAATCGATTGGAATAAATCCCTCCACAGCATCTACTGGCAAGTTCTCTGTGCTGGGAACATAACCGCGTCCCTTATTAATTGTCAACTCCATCTTGAAATTAACCGAAGGATCCATATTACAGATCACCAAATCGGTATTCAAAACCTCGAAACCACTTAAGAAGCGATTAATATCACCGGCAGTAAAAGTATCCTGACCAGAAATTAGAACAGTCAGTTTCTCACCCTCAACATCCTCGGTCTTTCTTTTAAAACGAACCTTCTTAAGGTTAAGGATAATCTCTGTAACATCCTCTATTACGCCGGGAATTGTAGCAAATTCATGCGCAACACCATCGATTTTGATTCCGGTGATAGCAAAACCCTCAAGTGAAGAGATGAGGATTCTTCTTAGCGCATTTCCAATTGTCATACCATAACCAGGCTCCAATGGACGGAATTCAAACTTACCGTAAGAATCCGTTGACTCGAGCATGATTAATTCATCCGGCTTCTGGAAAGCTAATATTGCCATAACTTATCTATCTATTTATTACTTAGAATACAACTCAACGATTGCCTGCTCCTTAATGTTCTCAGGAATCTCTGTACGCTCAGGAACATTCAAGAACTTACCAGCCATTGCAGTGTTATCCCACTCCAACCAGCTGTACTTGCTAACTGTATTTGATCTCAATGAATCAGCAATTACCTCCAATGCCTTTGACTTCTCACGAACGCCAACTACATCACCAACTGATACCATAGCAGAAGGAATATTACAAACCTTACCGTTCAATACAATGTGACGGTGAGAAACCAACTGACGAGCAGCTGCATGTGTAGGAGCAATACCCAAACGATAAACAACGTTATCCAAACGACGCTCCAAGAACTGCAACAACACCTCACCGGTTACACCCTCTGCACGAGATGCTTTATCAAACAAATTGCGGAATTGTTTCTCCAACAAACCGTATGTATATTTTGCCTTTTGTTTCTCTTTCAACTGTACACCGTACTCAGAAATTTTTCTTCTACGACGAGCCAAACCATGCTGTCCTGAAGGATAATTTCTCTTCTCAAGAGCCTTATCCGGGCCATAAATTGGCTCTCCGAACTTTCTGGCAATTTTAGACTTAGGTCCTGTATATCTAGCCATTTCTAATATCTATTTAAGATTAACACTCTAACAATTATACTCTTCTACGTTTCGGAGGACGACAACCATTGTGTGGTAGTGGAGTAACGTCAATAATCTCAGAAACCTCGATACCAACCTGGTTAACCGAGCGAACTGCAGACTCACGTCCGTTACCAGGACCTGAAACATATACTTTAGCCTTTCTCATACCCAAATCAAATGCTACCTTTGCACAATCTGTAGCAGCCATCTGAGCAGCGTACGGAGTGTTCTTCTTAGAACCTCTGAATCCCATCTTACCGGCTGAAGACCAAGAGATAACCTGTCCGGTTGCATTGGTCATTGAGACGATAATGTTATTAAATGAGGAATGAACGTGTACCTGTCCCACGGCCTCAACTTTAACGAGCCGCTTCTTACTTGATGTAGACTTCTTTGCCATAATTCACTTCAATTATTTAGTTGCTTTCTTCTTGTTTGCAACTGTTTTCTTCTTACCCTTTCTTGTACGGGCGTTGTTCTTTGTACTCTGACCTCTTACAGGCAATCCCAAACGGTGTCTGATTCCACGGTAACAACCGATATCCATCAAACGCTTAATGTTCATTTGGATTACAGATCTCAACTCACCTTCAACCTTGTACTCTGAATTAATCACTTTACGTACGGCTGCGAGTTGGTCATCATTCCAATCCTGCACTTTTGTGTCAAAATCGATGCCGGCTTCTGTCAAGATAGCACGGGCACTGCTTCTACCTATACCGAAGATATAGGTCAAGGCGATCTCTCCTCTCTTTTTAGAGGGCAAATCCACACCTACGATTCTTGCCATAAATGATCTCTTATTAAAT
The DNA here is from genome assembly GCA_017936285.1 of Marinifilaceae bacterium. Classification (GTDB taxonomy): domain Bacteria; phylum Bacteroidota; class Bacteroidia; order Bacteroidales; family Marinifilaceae; genus RGIG9079. The sequence continues at coordinate 33,554 of JAGBFU010000080.1, forward strand.
AATGAATTAATTAACCCTGACGTTGTTTGAACTTAGGGTTCTTTTTGGTAATGACGTAAACCACGCCGTTTCTTTTAACAATCTTGCAATCAGCACTACGCTTCTTGACTGATGGTCTAACTTTCATATTCTTGTTAATTTAGTTTTTGTATCTAAATGAAATACGTCCTTTGGTCAAATCATAAGGCGACATATCAACTCTTACTCTGTCACCGGGAAGAATCTTAATGTAGTGCATTCTCATCTTTCCTGAAATATGAGCAATAATCTCATGTCCATTTTCTAACTTCACCTTGAACATTGCATTAGACAATGCCTCGGTAATAACTCCATCTTGTTCAATTGAGGGCTGTTTTGCCATACTAACCTTATAAATTTAAAACCTCTTCAACATATTGAAATGATGATAGAATCTCAGCTCTCCCCTTTGCAACAGCAACTGTATGCTCAAAGTGAGCCGAGGGTTTGCCATCTCTTGTTCTGATTGTCCACCCATCTCTATTCATTACAACAAAGCGCTCTCCTAAATTAATCATGGGTTCAATAGCGATTACCATACCCTCCTTTAATTTTGAGCCCTGACCTCTGCTACCATAATTTGGAACCTGAGGGTCTTCATGCAACTCTTTTCCGACTCCGTGTCCAACCAATTCACGTACCACCGAGTAGCCACGTGATTCACAATAATTCTGAACGGCAGAACCAATATCACCAATTCTACGACCAACAACCGCCTGTTCTATTCCTTTGTAAAGAGCCTCCTTAGTTGCAACAAGTAGATTGTGAACTTCGGGACTAACCTCTCCAACCTCGAAAGTGTAGGCGCTATCGCCGTAATAACCATTTTTAAGAACTCCACAGTCAACCGAGACTATGTCGCCTTCTTGGAGTATCCTCTTTGCAGACGGAATTCCATGAACTACCTCGTCATTTACAGAAATGCAGAGAGTATTCGGGAAGCCTCCATATCCAAGAAAACCGGGAACCGCACCGTTAGAGCGAATAAACTCCTCCGCTACAGCATCCAATTCTAACGTAGAAATCCCCGGACGAATGATTTTTGCTACCTCGCCCAGAGTTTTTCCTACAAGTAAGTTACTCTCTCTGAGTAACTCTATCTCTTCTTTTGTTTTTTCCGAAAACATGCCGCAAAATTACGACATATTTTCGAATTAAACAAATAGTATTTATTAGATATTTCTACCCTTAAACTTACCTGATCCCATCAAACCATCATAGTGATGCATTCTCAAGTGAGAGTCAATCTGCTGAACTGTATCAAGTACAACTCCAACCAAAATCAACAACGATGTACCACCGTAGAAACTTGCAAACTGGTTTGATACTCCACAACTCATTGCGATAGCAGGCATGATTGCAACCAACCCAAGGAAGATAGAACCTGGCAATGTGATTCTAGACATGATTGAGTCAAGGAACTCCATTGTTTTTCTTCCAGGCTTAACTCCAGGAATGAAACCACCATTCTTCTTCATCTCCTCTGACATCATCAAAGGATTAACAGTAATAGCTGTGTAGAAGTAGGTGAATACCACAATAAGAATGAAGAATGTAACATTATATGCTACACTGGTCATATCAGAAAAAGCAGCAACGAAACCACTACCACCCTCAATGTTTGAGAAACTTGCGAATGATACAGGCAACAACATCAATGCCTGAGCAAAGATGATTGGCATAACTCCTGCTGCATTAATCTTCAAAGGGATGTACTGACGGACTCCACCATACTGCTTGTTACCAACGATACGCTTAGCGTACTGTACAGGCACCTTTCTTGTTCCCTGAACCAACATAATTGTTGCACAGAATACCAAGAAGAGGAATACAAGCTCTATCAAGAAGCCCATCAAACCTGAAGAGACCTTAGATACCAACTCCGAATAGAAAGCGAATGGCAAACGAGCAACAATACCAATCATAATGATGATAGATACTCCATTACCAATTCCTCTGTCTGTAATGCGTTCACCTAACCACAGGATAAACATTGATCCGGCAGCCATAGCCAACAGAGCCAAGAATTCAGATTGTACCTCAATATTCTGAGCGCTCAGGTTCTTCAAATAGGCATAACCCTGCAACAACAAAAGAACCACTGTCAGATAGCGTGTAATCTGATTGATTTTACGACGTCCACTCTCGCCCTCGCGCTGTAAACGCTGGAAATATGGAACCGCAATTCCCAAAAGCTGAACTACGATTGATGCCGAAATGTACGGCATAATTCCCAATGCGAAGATTGATGCCTGAGAGAACGCTCCTCCAGAGAACATATCCAACAAACCCAACACTCCGTTATCTGCTGTTTGCTGTGAAAGTGCAGCCAAGTGCTCAGTATCAACTCCTGGCAATACAATCTCGGTTCCCAAACGGTAAACCAAGATCAAACCAAGAGTTGTCAGAATTCTCTGACGCAACTCGGTTGTCTTCCAGATTTCCTGTATTTTAGTAATAAACTTCATAACGGTCTATTCGTTATTATGATTCAATTATAATACCTCTACTGAACCGCCGGCAGCCTCAATTGCTGCAATAGCTGATTTAGAGAAAGCATCTGCTTGTACTGTCAATTTAGCAGTCAAAGCTCCATCACCCAAAATCTTTACCAAATCATTCTTTGATACCAATCCTGCAGCGATAAGAACCTCCTTGTCAACAACAGTAATATTATCACGCTCTGCCAATGCCTGCAACATGCTAATGTTGATAGCCTTGTACTCAACTCTGTTCAAAGATTTGAAACCGAACTTTGGCAAACGTCTCTGAAGAGGCATCTGTCCACCCTCGAAACCAATCTTAGTGTGATAACCTGATCTTGACTTAGCTCCCTTGTGTCCTCTTCCTGAGGTTCCTGCATAACCTGAACCTTGACCACGTCCCAAACGACGATCGTGGTGAGTTGATCCACAAGCAGGTTTTAAGTTATTCAATTCCATTATATTTTCAGATTATAATGTTACAAAATTATTTTACCTCCTCAACTTTCAACAAGTGCTTCACCTTGTTAACCATACCCAAAATCTGTGGGCAAGCCTCCTTTACAACACTGCTGTTAGTCTTGTTCAATCCCAAAGCCTTCAACGTACTAATCTGAGACTTATCGCTTCCGATTTTACTCTTTACCAATGTAATTTTAATCTGTGCCATAACTCCTGATCTTTATCCGTTAAACACTTTATCCATGCTGATTCCGCGCTGAGCAGCAACTGTACGTGCGTCACGCAACTCCTTCAATGCAATGAAAGTAGCCTTTACCAAGTTGTGAGGGTTAGATGAACCCTTTGACTTAGCCAACACGTCATGAATTCCAGCGCTCTCAAGTACTGCACGCATAGCACCACCTGCCTTTACTCCGGTTCCCGAAGAAGCTGGCTGAATATATACGCGTGATCCGCTAAACTTAGCCTCCTGCTCGTGAGGAATTGTTCCCTTAAGAACAGGTACTTTAATCAAATTCTTCTTGGCAGCATCTACACCCTTAGCGATAGCAGCTGTTACCTCATTAGCCTTACCTAATCCCCAGCCAACGATACCTTTCTCATCGCCAACTACTACGATTGCTGCAAAGCTAAATGTTCTACCTCCCTTAGTAACCTTGGTTACGCGGTTAATCGCAACCAATCTATCCTTAAGTTCGAGATCTGCGGTATTATTAATCTTCTGTTCCATCTCTTGCTATCATTAAAAGTTAAGACCTCCCTCACGAGCAGCATCAGCCAAAGCCTTTACTCTACCGTGATACAAATAACCGTTACGGTCAAAAGTTACAGCTGTGATTCCTGCCTCCAAAGCCTTTGCAGCTACAGCAGCACCTACCAACGCAGCCTTCTCTGTTTTAGTAACCTTCTGCTCAGCAAACTCCTTGCTCAAAGAAGATACTGAAACCAAAGTTCTACCCTCTTCATCATTTATCAATTGTGCAGAGATTTGGGCATTTGAGCGATATACACTCAAACGGGGTCTTTCAGCCGTACCAGAAACAATCTTACGAATTCTTCGTTTGATTCTTAATCTTCTGCCTTCTTTAGTTAAAGCCATAATTAAGTTTTACTTTAGAAATTAAACTTTAGCTGACTTACCAGCCTTTCTACGAACAATTTCGCCAACAAAGCGAATACCCTTACCCTTATAAGGCTCCGGTTTACGGAATGAGCGGATCTTTGCAGCAACCATACCGATAAGCTGCTTATCACAACTCTCAAGAGTAATGATTGGGTTTGCACGCTTCTCTGTTACAGCAGTAACCTTAATCTCTTTTGGCAACTCAAGATAGATAGAGTGAGAATAACCCAAGCCAAGCTCCAATACCTGACCTTCTGCATTTGCACGGTATCCAACACCTACCAACTCTTGCTTAATGGTGTATCCCTCAGAAACACCAACAACCATATTGTTAATCAAAGCACGATACAAACCATGATATGCTTTCACCTGCTTCTCGTCATTTGGACGAGCTACCTCGATTGTTCCATTCTCTACAGATACGGTAATTCCTCCGTTAAGCTGCTGTGACAACTCACCCTTAGGACCCTTAACTGTAACAACATTCTCAGGAGAGACTGTTACTGTAACTCCTGCAGGAATTGAAATCGGTAATTTACCTATACGTGACATCGTTTTCCCTCCTTAGATTAATAAACATAGCATAATACCTCACCACCTACATTCTTGGCACGAGCCTCCTTATCTGTCATAACTCCGTATGAAGTTGACAAGATAGCAATTCCCAAACCATTCAATACACGTGGCATATTTTCAACATCGGAATAACGACGCAAACCAGGCTTAGATACACGAATCAACGCCTTAATCGCAGAAACCTTTGTCTCTTGATTATATTTCAACGCAATCTTAAGATTGCTCTTTACGCCATCCTCTTCTACTTTGTAGTTCAGAATATATCCCTTCTCTTTAAGGATCTTGGTTATAGCCAATTTCATTTTTGAACCAGGAACCTCTACAACCTTGTGACCTGCATTAGCCGCATTGCGGATACGGGTCAAAAAATCTGCTATTGGATCTGTCATCTCTTCTGATTTTTAAATTACCAACTTGCCTTTTTAACTCCAGGAATCAAACCTGCAGATGCCATCTCGCGGAACTGAATTCTGCTGATTCCAAATTGTCTCATGTAACCTCTTGGTCTACCTGTCAATTTGCAACGGTTGTGCAAACGAATAGGATTTGAGTTTTTAGGAAGAAGGCTCAATCCAATATAATCTCCTGCCTCTTTTAACTGAGCTCGTTTTGCAGCGTACTTTTCTACCAATTTTGCACGCTTTACCTCACGGGCCTTCATTGATTCTTTTGCCATCTCAAAATAATTTAGTTCTTTTTAAACGGTAAACCGAACTCTCTTAACAAAGCATATCCCTCCTCGTCTGTCTTAGCAGTAGTTACGAAGGTGATATTCATACCCATGATTTTGTGTACTGAATCCAACACAATCTCAGGGAAAATGATCTGCTCCTCAAGTCCCAATGTGTAATTTCCTCTTCCATCAAGTTTTCCATTGATTCCCTTGAAATCACGGATACGTGGAAGTGCTGCGCAAATCAATCTCTCCAAGAACTCGTACATGCGATCGTGACGCAATGTTACGCGAACTCCGATAGGCATTCCTCTACGCAACTTAAAGTTAGAAACGTCCTTTGTTGATTTTCCGCTCACTGCCTTCTGACCGGCAATTGCAGTAATCTCATTCAAAGAGAACTCCAAGATCTTCTTATCCTGGATAGAAGCACCTACACCCTGGTTGATTACTATCTTCTCCAACTTGGGTGCCTGCATAACTGACTTGTATCCGAACTCTTTCATCAAAGCCGGTACAATCTCGTCGTTATACTTCGTCTTTAGGTTTGGTATATAACTCATTATATTTAAATAATTTGTCGCAAAGCGACGTTAGATTTCACACATAATTTCCCAGGCAAGAACACTCTCGCCCAAATTTAACCGCGCAAAGATAATACATTATATTCAGATAACCAAAAGTATGTATAACTAATTTTTTTTAATTTTTTATTAGAAGCTATTTAAAATTTATTTCGTGGTTGTTTGAGAAAGATTATTGAGTATAGATTTCACTTCATAGCGAAGGCAATATAGCATATTGCCAAGATGGGAAGTGAAATATAAACCAAAAAGATTCTCAGAGAAACCAAAACAATTGTAAGTAATGTAAGAAATAGATAAACAATAAAATTTAAACAGATTCTTACACAAAAAAAACGAGGAGCAACATACGTTACCCCTCGCATACTATCAAAGAAATATTTCGATTACTTCAAAATCTCTCCTGACTTCTTGGCATATCTTACGATTGTTCCATCCTCTTGAACTTTACGTCCAACCTTTGTAGGATTACCGGTAGAAGGATCAATCAAAGTAAGGTTTGAGATATGAATACCTGCCTCCTGCTCGATGATTCCTCCTTGTGGATGAGCCGCGCTTGGCTTAGTGTGCTTCTTAACCATATTCACACCCTCAACAATTGCACGCTCCTTAGTAGGATCAACTGACAATACCTTACCTTGCTTACCCTTATCCTCACCAGCGTTTACAACAACCATGTCGCCTTTCTTGATATGAAATTTCTTATTCATCACAATTAATTTTTAATGGTTTGAAACACTATTGGTTAAAGTACCTCAGGAGCAAGAGAAACGATCTTTGTGTAACCCTCACGAACCTCTCTGGCAACTGGGCCAAAGATACGGGTACCTCTCATCTCACCTGCATTGTTCAACAATACGCAAGCATTGTCGTCGAAACGAATGTAAGATCCGTCAGCTCTTCTGTACTCCTTAGATACACGTACAACTACTGCTTTACTTACAATTCCCTGCTTAACATCACTGTTAGGTAAGGCACTCTTAACAGCTACGACAATCTTGTCGCCAACTCGAGCATATCTCTTTCTGGTTCCACCAAGAACTCGAATACACAGTACCTCTTTAGCACCGCTATTGTCTGCTACTGACAATCTAGTCTCCTGCTGTATCATGTTACTTCACTCTTTCAACGATTTCAACTAATCTCCATCTCTTGTTTTTACTCAAGGGACGAGTCTCCATAATTCTCACAGTATCACCAATATTGCACTCGTTATTCTCATCGTGTGCGGTGTACTTTTTGGTCTTCTTCACGAACTTACCGTAAATAGGGTGTTTCTCCTTGAAGTGTACGGCAACTGTGATAGTCTTGTCCATCTTGTTGCTAAGTACGAGACCCAAACGCTCTTTTCTTAGATTTCTCTCTGTCATGGCACTATTATTTTACGGTTAATTCTCTCTTACGCAACTCTGTCATCATGCGAGCAATGTTTCTTCTAGTAGCCTTAATTGCCATAGGATTCTCCACTGGAGAAATTGCATGATTCAAGATCAACTTATTTAACTCAACCTGCTCGGCTGCCAACTTATCCTTTAAGTCTTGTGTTGACAGGTCCTTAATCTCTTGATTTTTCATCTTTTTCTGATTTTAATGTACTACTCAGAGATTTGATTACTCTGAATAGTCCCGTCTAACAATAAACTTAGTTGCAATTGGCAGTTTCTGAGCTGCAAGACGCAAAGCCTCTTTTGCTACTGCGTATGGAACACCGTCTGCCTCAAACAGGATTCTACCTGGAGTAACAGGAGCAATAAATCCTACAGGATCTCCTTTACCCTTACCCATACGTACATCCAATGGCTTTTTAGTCAATGGTTTGTCAGGGAAAATGCGAATCCAAATCTGACCTTGTCTTTGCATATATCTTGTGACTGCGACACGGGCTGCCTCAATCTGGCGCTGCTCAATCCAGTGATTCTCCAACGCCTTAATTCCAAACGATCCGAATGCAAGTTGGTGACCGCGCTGTGCGTTACCCTTCATTCTTCCTTTTTGGGCTCTTCTGTATTTAGTCCTTTTTGGCTGTAACATAACTTTTCAATTAAAGGGTTACTTATTTCCAGTTTTTCTCTTTCTGAAACCGCCACGCTTACCATTTCCATTGGCATTATTTAGGCGACTCTCCTTAGATTGCAACAAAGAGTTTGGAACCAACTCACGCTTTCCATAAACCTCTCCCTTACAAATCCATACCTTGATACCTAAGATACCGTATGTTGTCAAAGCCTCTGCCTGTGCATAATCGATATCAGCACGGAAGGTGTGCAATGGAGTACGACCCTCCTTGAACATCTCTGAACGTGCAATCTCAGCTCCATTCAAACGACCTGAAATCAAAACTTTGATACCCTCGGCTCCGATACGCATTGTAGATGCAACAGCCATCTTAATAGCTCTACGATATGCTACACGGCCCTCCAACTGACGAGCAATACTATTTGCCACAATCACAGCGTCCAACTCAGGACGTTTGATCTCAAAGATATTGATCTGTACCTCCTTATCGGTAATCTTCTTCAACTCCTCCTTCAACTTGTCAACCTCTTGACCGCCCTTACCAATGATGATACCTGGACGAGCTGTGTTGATTGTGATAGTGATAAGTTTCAAAGTTCTCTCGATAACAATCTTAGCAATTCCGGCCTTAGCCAAACGTGCATTAAGGTACTTACGAATTTTATAATCCTCTACCAATCTGTCGCCGTAATTCTTACCGCCAAACCAGTTAGAATCCCAACCACGGATAATACCTAATCTATTACTAATTGGATTTACTTTCTGTCCCATGATGCTTACTCTTTAACGGCGTTTTTACTTCCTAACACGATTGTAACGTGGTTAGATCTTTTACGAATTCTGTGAGCACGTCCTTGAGGAGCAGTTCTCAAACGTTTCAAAATGCCAGCGCCATCAACGAAAATCTCTTTCACAAAAAGGTTAGCCTCCTCAACACGAGATCCCTCGTTCTTAACACTCCAGTTTGCAATAGCTGAAAGCAATAATTTCTCAACTTTGCGAGCAGCCTCTCTTGGACAGAATTTCAATGTGTCCAAAGCCTTCTGTACGTCCATTCCACGTACAAGATCAGCTACCAATCTCATTTTCTGAGGAGATGATGGGCAATTGCGAAGCACAGACATAGCCTGAGACTTCTTAGCAGCTTTCATCTGCTCAGCTTTTAATCTTTTTCTTGCACCCATTATAATACAATCTTCATTTGTTAAACTTTAAGCACGCAAATTATTTCTTCTTAGCGTGACCTCTAAATGTACGTGTTGGTGCGAACTCTCCCAACTTATGACCTACCATATTCTCGGTCACATATACAGGGATGAATTTGTTACCATTGTGTACAGCTACCGTGTGACCCACAAAATCCGGAGAAATCATTGAGTGACGAGCCCATGTCTTTACAACATTCTTGTTGTTGTTCTCATTCATCTCAAGAATTCTCTTCTCAAGTTTGTAATCAATAAAAGGGCCTTTTTTTAACGAACGACTCATAACATTCTATCTTAATCGGTTATTTTCTTTTTTCTACGATATACTGACTTGAAGCCTTCTTAGGAGCTCTTGTCTTATATCCCTTGGCATACAATCCCTTTCTTGAACGAGGCTGACCTCCTGAAGCACGGCCTTCTCCTCCTCCCATTGGGTGATCAACCGGGTTCATTACAACACCTCTGTTACGAGGACGACGTCCAAGCCAACGTGAGTGACCTGCCTTACCAGCACGCTCCAAAGCGTGGTCTGGGTTAGACACTGTACCTACAGTTGCTTTACAGGTAACAAGAATCATACGAACCTCGCCTGAAGGCAACTTAATTGAGGCATACTTACCCTCACGTGCAACCAACTGTGCATAAGATCCTGCACTACGAGCAATCATAGCTCCCTGTCCAGGTCTCATCTCAATGTTATGAATGATTGTACCTAATGGAATCTCAGATAGGAACAATGAGTTTCCTACCTCAGGTGCAACACCTGCACCGCTCTCAACAGTCTGACCTACGGTCAAACCGATAGGAGCGATAATATAGCGTTTCTCTCCATCAGCATAAATCAACAATGCAATACGTGCGCTTCTATTTGGGTCGTACTCAATAGTAGCAACCTTTGCAGGAATATTATCCTTATCGCGCTTGAAGTCGATCAAACGATATTGCTTTTTGTGACCACCACCTATATATCTCATTGTCATTTTACCGGTATTATTTCTACCTCCGGTGCTCTTAATTGGTCTCAACAATGATTTCTCAGGTCTATCTGTAGTCAACTGGTCGAAACAGTTTACAACTCTATGTCTCGTACCAGGGGTTACAGGATTTAATTTTCTAACAGCCATCTCTATTAAATATTGCTATAAAAATCAATACTATCACCTTGTGCCAAGGTTACAATCGCTTTCTTGTATGATGCAGTACGACCAGAAATCATTCCAGCCTTGGTGTATCTTGCTTTTGCCTTACCCTGATATCTCACGATATTTACGTCGGTAACCTTAACATTATACATCTCCTCTACAGCCTTCTTAACTGTAATTTTGTTAGCATCTTGAGAAACAACAAACGCAACTTTGTTGAGTTTGTCATTCATTTCAGTCATCTTCTCCGAAAGAACGGGCTTTACTATAATCTCCATTTTAATTAGATTTAGTTAAGATTTAACATTTGGTTGATGACCTCTACTGAACTCTCAGACAATACTACATCATGAGCCTTCATAATTGCATATGTATTCACGTCTGTTGCGCGCATTACAGATACCTTCTGAAGGTTTCTTGCTGAAAGCAATACATTCTCATTAGCATCGTTCAAAACGAACAAGAAATTTCCGTGAGTCAAGTTAAGATTCTTAACGATTGCTACGAAATCTTTTGTCTTTGGAGCCTCGAATGTGAAGTCCTCGATTACTTTGATTACTCCGTTAGCAGCTTTTACAGAGAAAGCTGATCTACGAGCCAAACGTTTTAGTTTCTTATTCAACTTGAAGCTATAGTCACGTGGAACTGGACCAAATACGCGACCTCCACCACGGAACTCAGGGTTCTTGATGCTACCAGCACGTGCACCACCGGTTCCCTTTTGTTTCTTAAGTTTTCTGGTACTTCCAGAAACCTCGTTTCTCTGCTTTGACTTAGCAGTTCCCTGACGATTGTTAGCCAAGAACTGTTTTACATCAAGGTAGATAGCATGCTCGTTAGGCTGAATCGCAAAGATAGCGTCATTTAACTCTACCTTTCTTCCGGTATCTTGACCGGCTATGTTTACTACACTTAACTCCATTACTTCTCAATAATTACGTATGAACCTTTAGTTCCAGGGATAGAACCCTTAACCAACAACAAATTGTTCTCTGGAATTACCTTAAGAACAGCTAGGTTCGCAACAGTAACCTGCTCTCCACCCATTCTTCCTGCCATACGCAATCCTTTGAATACGCGTGATGGAGTAGAACAAGCTCCGATAGATCCTGGTTTGCGAGCACGGTTGTGCTGTCCGTGAGTAGTCTGACCTACTCCGCTGAATCCATGACGCTTTACAACACCCTGGAAACCTTTTCCTTTACTAATTCCGACAACATCTACAAAGGGAACACCCTCGAACAAGTTCACGTCAAGTACATCGCCCAACTTGTACTCATCCTCAAAACCGGTAAACTCAACCAATTTAGCTTTTGGAGTTACACCAGCCTTTGCGAAGTGTCCGGCCAATGGCTTCGTTGTATTCTTCTCCTTTGCATCATCAAAGGCAAGCTGAATAGCAGCGTAGCCGTCGTTCTCTACAGTCTTAATCTGTGTAACGACACATGGACCGCATTCGATAACAGTGCATGGAATACTTTTTCCCTCAACACTGAACACAGAAGTCATTCCGACTTTCTTTCCAATCAATCCTGCTGATTTCATTTTTTACTTTTTGTTTAATTTAAATAACGACATAGGGTTTCGCCGTCATTACACCTTAATCTCTACCTCAACACCACTTGGCAACTCAAGCTTCATCAACGCATCAATTGTACCAGCTGTTGAGCTGTAAATGTCAATCAAACGCTTGAAAGTGCAAAGTTTAAACTGCTCACGGCTCTTCTTGTTTACGAAAGTTGAGCGGTTTACTGTGAAGATACCTGTGTGAGTTGGAAGTGGAATTGGGCCACTAACAACAGCTCCGGTAGCCTTTACAGTCTTAACAATCTTCTCTGCAGACTTGTCAACCAAGTTGTGATCGTAAGATTTCAACTTAATTCTGATTTTTTGACTCATAATATTTAGTAAATACTAGTATATGTTATCCAATTATAGCAAATCAACTCTTCCGTTTGCCTTCTCTACAACCTCCTTAGCAATGTTCTTTGGAACCTCTGCATAGTGGTCAAACTCCATTGAAGAACTTGCACGACCTGAAGACAATGTTCTTAGAACGGTTACGTAACCGAACTGCTCTGATAGAGGAACCTGTGCGTTAACAACACGAGCACCTGAGCGGCTCTCCATTCCGTCAACCTGTCCACGACGACGGTTCAAGTCTGCAATAATATCTCCCATATACTCCTCAGGAGTAACAACCTCAAGCTTCATGATAGGCTCCATCAATACTGGAGATGCCTTCTGACAAGCCTCCTTGAATCCCATCTTAGCTGCCATCTCGAATGATAGAGCATCTGAGTCAACCGGGTGGAATGATCCATCAACCAATGTAATCTTCAAGCTCTCCATCTCATATCCTGCCAATACTCCATTAGACATAGCCTCTTTGAATCCTTTCTCAACAGATGGAATAAACTCCTTAGGAATATTACCTCCCTTAACCTCGTTGATAAACTCAAGACCCTCTTTGCCCTCGGCAGCAGGCTCCATACGGAAGATGATATCAGCAAACTTACCACGACCTCCAGACTGTTTCTTGAATACGTGACGCAACTCAACAGTACCGGTAATTGCCTCCTTGTAAGCAACCTGTGGTGCTCCCTGATTACACTCAACCTTGAACTCTCTCTTCAAACGGTCCATAATGATATCAAGGTGCAACTCACCCATTCCGCTAATAACTGTCTGACCTGAATCCTCATCGGTCTTAACACGGAAGGTTGGATCCTCCTCAGCCAACTTAGCCAAAGCCATACCCAACTTATCTGTATCCTTCTGAGTCAATGGCTCAACAGCGATACCGATCACTGGCTCTGGGAATGTCATACTCTCAAGAGCAATTGGGTGCTCAGGATCACACAATGTATCTCCTGTACGGATATCCTTAAATCCTACGCAAGCACAGATATCTCCGGCCTCGATAAACTCTTTTGGCAACTGGTGGTTTGAGTGCATCTGGAACAAACGTGAGATACGCTCTTTCTTATCTGTACGTGGGTTGTATACATATGAACCGGCAACAATCTTACCTGTATATACACGAGTGTAACACAAACGACCTACGAACGGATCTGTTGCAATCTTGAATCCCAAAGCACACAATGGCTGATCTGGATCAACAGCGAATGAAACCTCAGTATCAGTTCCTGGAACAGTTCCTGTAATCTCTGGTTTGTCAAGTGGGTTAGGCAAATAGGTAATTACCGCATCCAACAAGTTGTGAACACCCTTGTTCTTAAATGATGAACCACAAAGAACCGGACAGAAATCCATAGCAATAACAGCTTTACGGATTACTGCTCTCAACTCCTCAACTGTAATAGAATCAGGATCCTCGAAGAAACGCTCCATTAGAGCATCATCCTGTACAGCAGCAGCCTCAACCATTTTCTCTCTCCACTCTTGAGCCTCTGCCAACATATTCTCAGGGATCTCCTCTACCTCAGGAGTCATTGAACCATCCTTCCAAACATAAGCCTTCATCTCAACCAAATCAATAACTCCCTTGAAGTTCTCCTCAGAACCAATAGGCAACTGAAGAGGAATTGGATTTGCATGAAGTTTCTCACGAATCTCACGAACAGCCTTGAAGAAGTCTGCTCCAGAACGGTCCATTTTGTTTACGAAGGCAATTCTTGGCACTCCGTATTTATTAGCCTGACGCCAAACGGTCTCAGACTGAGCCTCTACACCTCCTACAGCACAGAATAGAGCTACAGCTCCATCCAATACACGCAAAGAACGCTCAACCTCTACTGTGAAATCTACGTGTCCAGGGGTGTCGATAATATTAATTTTATACTGCTTGTTTTGGTAATTCCAAAAACATGTTGTAGCAGCAGATGTGATAGTGATTCCACGCTCCTGCTCCTGAACCATCCAGTCCATTGTAGCAGAACCGTCGTGAGTCTCACCAATCTTATGGTTTACTCCGGTGAAATAAAGAATACGCTCGGTAGTTGTTGTTTTACCCGCATCGATGTGGGCCATAATACCGATATTTCTGGTGAAATGTAAATCTCTTTTTGCCATAATATTCTATCTATTTACCGGATTAGAATCTAAAGTGTGCAAATGCTCTATTCGCCTCAGCCATTCTGTGGGTATCCTCTTTCTTCTTGAAAGCAGCTCCCTCACATTTGTAAGCAGCCATAATCTCAGCAGCCAACTTGTCTGCCATGTCTCTACCGCTACGCTTACGAGCATAAAGAATCATATTTTTAACTGAAATCGCAATCTTACGAGCTGGCTTAATCTCCATTGGCACCTGGAATGTAGCTCCACCTACACGGCGGCTCTTAACCTCAACTTGTGGAGTGATATTCTCCAAAGCCTGCTTCCATACCTCCAATGCGCTCTTCTCCTCTTTCTTAGCCAATTTCTCATCTACAATCTCCAATGCGCTGTAGAAGATGTTAAACGCGATGGTCTTCTTACCATCGATCATCAAATCATTTACGAAACGTGTTACCAAAACATCATTAAACTTTGGATCTGGCAACAAAATTCTTTTCTTTGGTTTAGCTTTTCTCATTTCTTTTTTAGTTTACGAATCTGTTCTTTAAGCTGCCCTTAAAACGTCTTCAACGATTCACATCATTTACTCAACTTTTGCGGAACAACCCATAAACAACTTCCGATTCTCGTTGATGATTACTTTTTGCCCTTAGCAGCCTGACCTGGCTTTGGTCTCTTAGCTCCGTACTTAGAACGGCTCTGCAAACGACCGTTAACTCCTGCAGCATCCAAGGTTCCACGAACCAAGTGGTAACGTACTCCTGGAAGATCCTTAACACGACCACCACGGATTAGCACGATTGAGTGCTCCTGTAGGTTGTGTCCCTCTCCTGGGATGTAAGCATTAACCTCCTTACTGTTTGTCAATCTAACTCTGGCCACTTTTCTCATCGCTGAGTTCGGCTTTTTAGGAGTGGTGGTATATACACGCACGCAAACTCCACGTCTTTGAGGACATGCATCCAAAGCTGGAGCCTTAGATTTCTCCTCATTTCTTACTCTTCCTTTTCTTACTAACTGTTGAATAGTAGGCATTACACGTACTTTTTATAAAAATTACACTTTTATCCAAAATGGACTGCAAAGTTATATCCTTTTTTTCAAAAAAACAAACATTCTTACTTTTTTTTCGATACAATTGCAAAGAGTTTCAGTTTGTTACGTCAAACTGACATTTTGTCGGAAAAAACTGCTACTTTTGCAAACGATTGGGGAGTGAGAATCATACTCGCTCTATATATAATAAGGTATGGACGAAGAGCTATTTTTAAATATAAAACAGCGCTACAATATTATCGGGAACAATAGCAAGCTGAAACGTGCTATTGATATAGCCGTTCAGGTGGCAAACACTAACCTATCGGTATTGATTACCGGTGAGAGTGGCGTAGGAAAAGAGGTTTTCCCAAAAATCATTCACGATAACAGCGCACGTAAACACTCAAAATATATTGCAGTCAATTGTGGAGCCATTCCTGAAGGTACAATTGACTCTGAACTGTTCGGTCATGTCAAGGGCGCATTTACCGGAGCCCTGAATGAGCGAAAAGGATATTTTGAAGAGGCAAACGGAGGTACAATTTTTCTGGACGAGGTTGGAGAGTTACCCTACCCGACACAGGCCCGTCTGTTGCGAGTATTGGAGAGCGGCGAGTTCATCAAGGTCGGATCGTCAACCGTTCAAAAGACCGATGTCAGGGTTATTGCTGCCACAAATGTAAATATGAGTGAGGCCGTAAAGAAGAACAAGTTCCGCGAGGATCTTTTCTACAGGCTCA
This sequence comes from Marinifilaceae bacterium, assembly GCA_017936285.1. Taxonomy (GTDB): domain Bacteria; phylum Bacteroidota; class Bacteroidia; order Bacteroidales; family Marinifilaceae; genus RGIG9079. Next base: position 49,634 of record JAGBFU010000080.1, read on the forward strand.
ATACCATTCCTATCCACATTCCATCGCTTCGTGAACGCCAGGAGGATATTCCTCTACTCTTCCGTTACTTTGCAAATCGATGCACAGACGACTACAAGATGCCAAGAATATCATTGACACCTGATGCAGAGCAAATGTTAAAGAGTTATTCATGGCCGGGAAATATTCGACAGTTAAAGAACATAACCGAACAGATTGCACTCATTGAGCGGGCCAGAATAATCGATGATACAATTCTGAGCACATATCTTCCTCATGAGGGAGGCTTGATCCCGATTGGCTCAACTTCCGGAGGAGCATCGAACGACAACAACTATGCCACCGAACGTGAGATATTGTACAAGGTACTCTTTGATATGAAGAAGGATATGAATGACATGAAAACCCTCGTTCATAATCTGATGCGGCGCGAAGGTCTGCGTGAAGAGGAGCTTATGCGAAGTGACAAGATGGAACAAGAGTTGATTCCACGTCATCACGATGACAACTACCCAACCTCGCCTATGCAAATCCATACTATGCCACACCATATTGAGCATAGTGGCGAGATTATCACTCCAGAAGAGATTATCGAGGAGAGTTTCACGTTGGAGGAACGCGAAAAAGAGACTATTCTGAAAGCTCTGCGCAAAAACGGCGGCAAGCGCAAGCAGACTGCCATAGATTTAGGAATCTCAGAGAGAACCCTATATAGAAAATTAAAAGATTACAACATTGAATAAGTAATACGAATAAAAGAAAATGAGAAAGAAACAATTCCTAATTCCTAATTGAAGAAAGTATGAAACACAAATTATACATAGCATTCATTGCAATCTTTGCACTATTCACATTGCAGAGTTGTGGAGTAAAGGTTAAGTACTCATTTACCGGAGCAAGTATTCCTCCGGCAGCAAAGACCTACTCTGTTGACTACTTCCCCAACAGAGCTCTGTTGATTGTTCCATCGCTCAGTACAAACTTTACCGAGAAGTTGCGAACATACATTCAGGACCACACATCGCTTATTGAGGTTACAGACGGTTCTGGTGATTTACGTTTTGAGGGCGAGATTACCGGATTTACACAAAAACCTGTAAACATCACTGCTAACGAGGTTGCGGCATCGAACCGCCTTACTATCGAGATTCGTTGTGCATATATCAACACTATTGATGGCGAGAATGATTTCGACTCAAGATTTTCGCAATATTCCGACTACTCGATTGATGCAGATTACGACGCTATCGAGGAGAGCCTGATTGACGAGATCACCGACGCGATTGTTGAGGACATCTATAACAAAGCCTTTGTAAACTGGTAATGGATAGCAAAAATCTCATACAGTGCATCAAGTATGGCGAGGCCTCGATCCTTGAACAGGAGGAGTTGAGGGGACTTGTGCGCACCTACCCCTGGTTTGGAGCAGCCTACCTTGCTATTGAGATACTTGAGAGAGCAAAGCAAAGAGGTGATTATCAGAGTTCACCCGAGAGTTGGTTACGTATGCCAAATCCGGAGTTGTTGTGTATGATTGAGGCAGGCGAGGACATTTTTGCTCAACCAACCACAACGACAAGCGATGTCTCAATACCTATCGTTCCCGTTACAGAGTATGAGATTGGTGACACTGAGGAGGAGATTGGCAGTGATCATGAGGATGATTTGATTGACAAATTCCTGAAAAACATCAAACCCGACCCGATTCCCGAGGTTGACAAGGAGCGGGACAATGAGGGTGAAAATGCGGAGAGTGATGTGTATATGACTGAAACTTTAGCAAAAATTTACGTCAGTCAGGGACTTTATGAGAAGGCAATGACAACTTATTTCAAATTAAGTTTGAAAATTCCAGAAAAAAGTAGTTACTTTGCAGCTCAAATTGAAAAAATCAAACAGCTTAATAAATAACTAGTAATTATGGTAGTATTCTACGTATTGATCGGATTGGCTTGCATATTGCTAATCTTGATTGTATTGGTACAGAATCCTAAGGGTGGCGGCTTATCATCTACATTTGCCGGATCAAACCAGATTTTGGGAGTAAAGAAGACCAATGACTTCCTTGAGAAGGCTACATGGACCTTGGCAATTGTTGTAGGTCTGTTTTGTATTGTATCTTCTATCGGCACATCAAGCAACGAGGAGATGAACCGCACAGATTTGGAGAATCGTATTATGAACGAGATTCCTGTTCAGAGCGAGGAGCTTCCTGTTACAGCACCTGAGGTTGAGACAACTCCAGAGGAGGTTGCTGAGTAATCGGAGATATGTGCTAAGGCTAAAATGTCAGTATGGGACTGCCATACTGACATTTTTTTTATTTGGCACACTTTCTGCATAAAGAGAGATACAGAACAAACATTTAAATTTAAAATATTATGGCAATTAAGGCTATTTTAAACAAGATTATCGTTGAGCCTGTAGAGGCTGAGACTAAAACTGCAAGCGGCATCATTATCCCTGATTCCGCACAGGAGAAACCAAACAGAGGCAAGGTTATTTCGGTAGGTAACGGCACAAAAGAGGAGCCTATGGAGATTCAGTTGGGCGATATTGTGGTTTTCGGCAAATATGCAGGAACCGAACTTAATATTGACGGTGATAAATATATCGTAATGTCTCAGAGTGAGGTGTTGGCGGTATTATAGTTAGGAATTAGGAATTAGGAA